>DASYMB010000085.1:0-8447 GCA_036009285.1 Pyrinomonadaceae bacterium
TGATCAGATAGATTAGGACAAACAGTTTCCAGAGCGACTTGAACAGGCCCCAGGCAACTTGTTTCAACGTGCTGGGGTCGATGCGGGAATCACCTATCTTAGAGTTCAGGTCCGTGGTTTCTTTCTCTACGGGTTCGAGGACATCTTTCAGTAATCCGATGCCGTTGGAAGATCCGTAAAGCAAGGCGAGGATCGCTAACAACGTTTTTATGTCGTCGTCCATATCGTTACTAGGGAGCTGGATACATATTGAACAACTCGTTCTTCACTGCCTGGTTGGTTTTCATCACGTCGACCATTACTTGATCGACCCACATCCAATACTGTTCCTTATCCCACAAATAAGGAGGCGCCATGCGCCTCACCGGCACTAAGAGAGTCAGGTCTTCGACCAGGTACTGCGCGGTGTTCACCAAACGAGCTGAGGGCATTTTGTAGACATCGCCTATGGCCGTATCTTTCACATTTCTGACTTTTGACTTAACAGGTTTGGTCGAAATGATCAGATCATAGATCCGCCGCAATGCGACCGGATAAATCGCGGTCTTGCGAAACCGTGCGATGAAATCAGTGGCCAGGCTCGCGGCGCGCCGCTTTGTCAGGTTGAAGATCATCGCCAAATCCTCATCGTCCGGTAAGTTCCAAAACCAGATGTATTGGACGTACAGCTTCAGTCGCCAAAGCTGTAATTCGCGAAACGTTATGAAGGGCTGCTGGCCGTTGATCCACTCGCGGTATTCATAATTAGCCAGCAGGCCCAGACGTTCCTCCACAAACTCCATCAACCATGGTCGCGGCATTTTGGCAATCATGGCGGGCGTTATGCTGGAGTGCTTAGTGGATTCACAAAACGGGTAACATCCTTCCGGAATTGCGTTAACAAAGGTGGCGAGAACGTTATTCATGTAAGTGATGGCGGGTGGCGGAGGAACCGGAAAATATCCATTGGTGGACCGGCTCGGTGGGATCGGTGGGATCGGTATGCTCATGGGAGAACAGCCTTTCATGCAACGAGGCTGGTGAGAAGGTGTGCGGCAGTCAGTTGGCGGTCGCAAACTTTAGGACCAGCCCCGAAGAAGTTTTTGGTAAGTCAGGGCTCAACCCAAGTTTCAAGCTTGCGAAAGCATAGCGAACGCCGAAAATTGCGTCAATCTAAATCAGTCCTTCCTGATGGCGCGTGGAAACTGAATCCTGTTCGTGGCCTTCGGTTGGGAGAGGCGACCGCTCCTATTGAGCATCCCGCAACAGGATCACGTCGTCGGTCTGGCTGCCGCGCGATAAAGCGATCTGCTTGTTATCCCGGGACATTTGGAAGGCGAATATTAAGCCGGAAGTGAAATTGGTCAATTGTTTCGGCGCGCCGCCATCGATCGGGATGCTCCAGATGTTGTCAGCGCTGCTGTCGCTATTGCCGCGGGCCTCGGCATACACAATCGATTTGCTGTCCGCGGTCCAGCCTAATCCGACATCGCGGAAGCTCACCGAAACTTCCAAAGTCTTGACAGGCGCGCCGCCGGCAATCGGTATCACGGCGATCTTGTTTGCCTTCGATTGTTCGTCAACGTAACGCAGCGCCAATAGCTTTCCGTCCGGGGAAACGGCTGCCCAGGTGGAGGACTTGTCGGAGAGTTGCTCGGGCGTGCCTCCCGCCAGCGGCACTTTCCAGTAAGTCGACTTCCCTTGCCTCAACGATCGGAACAAAACCGATTGCCCGTCTGCTGTACACACTGGCTGAGAGTCGCTCTCCGTTCCATGGGTTAGTTGTGTTTGCTCACCACTTCCAATTTCCATCTTCCAGAGATTGAAATCACCCGATCGATTCGAACTGAAAACGACAAAGCGCCCGTCGGGCGAAACACATCCCAAACCTTCGGTGTAAGCGTCTGACGTCAACTGCCTATTTGCGGTGCCGTCGACGTTAATGATCCAAACGTCTGATTGCTCGCCGGAGGGTGCGGTATACAAAATTCTTCCGTCCGCTGTCCAAGCGAGACTATCGCCATCATACTTGCCGTTCGTTATCTGTTGCGCCTGGGCTGGTCCTAGCTCCGCTGCGCTGGCCCAGATCTGAGCTGACTTTTCTGCCTGCACGGTGACGAGGGTTTTTGAGTCTGCAGTTAGTCCCAGGCTGCTGGTCCCATAAGCGTTTAGGTCGTTCGTAATTCGCCGCACCTGGCCCTTTGGATACGACACGTACCACAACTGCGTGCCGGCCGAAACCAGTTCCGGTACCGCTGCCACGATTAACCCGCCGCCGTCATCCAGCCAAAGCAGGCGCGATACAGAGGCCCAGTTTTGAGAGGTGAACTTCGCTTCGGCTCCGCCGGCAACCGGGACCGTAACGATCGTCGCCGATAGAGTGCCGCTGAATGAGCCCGCGCCCACCGCGATTGTCTTCCCATCAGGCGACCACGCTGGTCCACCTACAAACGAAAAGTATTCGGGCAATCTTCGCGTCGCTATGTTGCGCTCGGCGGTTCCGTCTGAGTTGGCAGTTATTAGATCTGATTGCGCCGTTGAAGGACGAACAAAAGCGAGCTGCCTGCCGTCAGGGGAGAATGTCACCGGGCTGGTAACTCCGCCCATGATTCGGCGCGGTGGACCACCGAGCACCGGCACTTGATACAACGTGCCGAGTGAATCGTCCTTGTAGAACATTGAGTAGTAGATAAATTCTCCATCGCGCGTAAAGGTGGTGCCTCCGATCTTGCCGTCCACGTCCGGTACAATCTTCACCAGGCTACCGGTCGACACTTGCCTCACCCACAGGCTGTCCTTTCCGGATTCAGTCGTCTTAAAGACTACGTACTTACCATCGGGTGAGATTGTTGCGTAGCCTTTAATCTGTGCGTTAGCGATTCTGCCCCCGGTAGTGAGTCGTGTGATCCTCATCGCGCGAAAAGGCTCTGCCGTAACGGAACGGCCGAACCTGATCCAGAGGTAAACAATTCCCACGACCAACAGCAGCAACCCAACTAGCGCGAGAGTGAACGCACGTTTATGTTTCCTGATTTCGCCGATGATGATCCCCGCGCTCGACGTGGTGCGTACAGCAGCAGCGTTATCAGTGATCGTTTGACCGGCAAGTGTCCGAGGCGCTGAAGCCGCATAGTTTGAAGGGCCGATAGTTTGTGAACCACCCATTTCGCTGCGCATAGCCGAGGGCGCGACACTAAAGTCCAACTGCGTGTCGCCTTCCATCTCCCGGCGCAGCTCCTTCAGTTCCAGAGCCACATCCTGAATTGATTGATACCGCTCGTCAGGATCCTTAGCCAGACAACGACGAATTATTCGTTGCAGATCGGCCGGGGCCGAAGGATTGAGATCCTTAATCAGTGGTGCCTGTTCATAGACGATGCGGTACAACGATTGAACGTTAGACTCGCCCTGGAATGGTCTGACGCCAGTCACCGCTTCAAAAAGCATGCACCCGAAAGAGAAAATGTCCGAGCGATGATCTATCTGTCCGGTCTTTCCCTGTGCCTGTTCGGGCGACATGTAACCAACCGTGCCCATCAGTCGGCCGGGTATCGAGTGCGGCTCGAGGGCCACTGTCGCGGCGTCGCTGATGGTCCCTCCATCTGGCCCAGGCGTCGGAATTTCAACCAGCTTCGCCAAACCAAAATCCAGAATTTTTGCATAACCATCGCGCGTGATCATGATGTTATCCGGCTTTAGATCGCGATGGACGATCCCGGCCGAGTGGGCTTTAGCAAGGCCGCCGGCGACTTGTTGCAAGTATCTAATTAGCTTCCTGAGCTCGGTCTTTTCGTAGTGGATCTTTTCGCGGAGCGTCTTCCCTTCGACAAATTCCATCGCTATGAAATTCAAACCATCGTGCTCACCAATCTCATAAACGTGGGCCACGTTTGGATGATTGAGCGCCGCGGCTGCTTTCGCTTCCTGTACAAAGCGAAGCATGCGCTCACGGCTAAGCGCTAGTTCAACCGGCAGAATTTTTAAAGCGACGCGACGATCCAGCTTGGTGTCAGTCGCCAGATAGACCTCGCCCATCCCGCCAACTCCGAGTTGCGAAATAATTTCGTAGCGACCTAGTTTTGCGCCTGGAGCGAGGGCCATACGGATCTAGTTATCAGCCGTTTTCTTATCGGCGTCCTTGCTCTCCTTCTTCGGGACAGCCGGGCTGGCGAAATCAGGAAGCGGGTCGTTCCAAAGGTAGTGATTAAACCAGCCAAGGTTGTGCGTCATCACCGCGCGCATCGCTTTGGGCTTGTTGATTGGGTGGCCGAAGCCTTTGTAGACGATCATCTCGACCCGCACGCCCTTGTCTTCCAACGCCTGCCTCAACTCATACGCGTTGGCGATGGGCACGCGCCGATCAAGTTCGCCATGCTGAATCAGCGTCGGCGTGCGCGCATTTTTGATGTAAGAAATTGGCGAGGTCTTTTGATAGATCTCCGGATCTTCGCCCGGGTTCTTGCCGAGATAGTTAATCGTGAACGGTGTGATATCCGTGTTGTAGTAGTAGGTGGACCAATCTGAGATACCCGCGCCGACCGATATCGCCACGAAGCGATCCGACGACGCAGTCAGGAAAGCAGAAATGTAACCGCCCTGGCTCCAACCCATGCAGCCGACTTTGTTCTTATCCACCCAGCCCTTGCTTATCAAGTGGTCGACTCCGGACAGCACGTCCCACGCATCTCCGACACCGAGATTACGCATATTAAGTTTGCGAAACTTCTCGCCATAGCCGGCGCTGCCGCGATAATTCACCTTGAGTACGAGCGCGCCGCGCGCTGCCCAGAGGTCGGATGGATAATAGCGCGCGTCTGGCGTTAACAACGCGGGACGATCAACTCCAGTCGGTCCGCCGTGAATCACACAGAGCAGGGGATACTTCTTCGACGGATCAAAATCAGCGGGCTTGATCAGCACGCCCTCAATCGTGGCGCCATCGGTGCTCTTCCACGAGATCACTTCGCGGGTGCCCAGGATGAGAGGTTTCGCCTGTTCCGTAAGGTTTGTCAGAACGCGTGGCGAGAAGCTGCCCACGGCCGAGACGAAGACTTCGTTTAGCGAGGTCGGAGAGCTGGCAGTGAACGCGAGCTGCCGTCCATCTCGCGTGAGCGAAAACGAGCCGGCCATTAAACTGTCCGGACCCGACACGCGCGTTATCTTCCCACTCGAAGGATCGATGCGGAACAGATGCGAGGCAGTTCTCTGCTGGCTAGTGAAATAAACTCCGTCCGAACGCCATTCCAGCAGGTTGGGATTCTCATCGAAGTTATCGGTGATCGATCGAGGCACACCGCCATTGGCCGACACGACAGCCAGGCGCGAGTTGCTGGCGAAGTACACGGTGTTTCCCATCGCTGAAGAGAAAACAATCTGTTTACCATCCGGAGACCAGCGGGGATTGCTGTCAGGGCCGGGCTGCGAAACCAATTTCGTGACGGCATCATCCGTGAGGTTAAGCAGGTAGATATCGGAAGTGACACCTTGAATCAAATCCGGATTAACGGTGGCACTGAATGCGATCTTCGATCCATCGCGCGACCAGGAAAACGCGTCCACGCTGAAGTCTTTATTCTTGGTGCGCTGCTGGCCAACGAGGGGACCGTTCAATGCTTCGGCAAGGTTCAGCGTCCAGAGGTGCGCGTAGTTGTAATCCTTGCGCACTACCTCGTAATCACCCAAATAATCTTTGCGGTCCTTTGAAACCTGCGGCACCGGTTCGGTCGCGGTGTATGCGATGCTGCGGCCGTCTTCCGACCAGGCGAAGTTGCTGATCGCAGTTTCGGATTTAGTAAGCTGCGACGCTTCGCCGCCGGCAGGGTTGATTACAAAAATCTGGTTCTTGTCCTCGACGCGATTGCTGGTAAAGGCCAACCACGTTCCATCCGGCGACCAACGGGGATTACTCGAAGACTTCTCGCCGCGTGTAAGTTGAATTATGCGGCCCTTGCGCGCGTTGCCAGGGTCCGCAACTTCAGCCAGCCAGATTTGAGACACGAAGGCATCCTGTTTGAAGTCGCCATAGCCCACGGTGTAAGCCACCCACTCGCCGTCGGGCGAAATTTGCGCGCCGCCGATGGATTTCAGAGTTAAGAGTTCATCAACGGTGGGCACGTGGCGACTTAGGTCGACGGACGTTGCGCTCGCGTGAGGCGCGATGGTGGTTAATGCGCTGGCAAATACGAAAATGATGATCAGATAGAAAAGTAGATTTGCAGGCTGACTCGCGAAAATGCGGTTAATCATCGAAAGATTCTCCTGTTACTTCTGAACCGCTTCACCCAGGCCAATAGGCGCTGACTCGGCACTACTGATCTTTCCACTCCGGAATGCGACCCGGAGTCCATGGCGCGCCGGCTGCTTCCATCTGTTTCTCGAGTCTGGCCAAATCGCCTTCGATCAACTGACGCAACTGCGCGAGCGCTTGTTCAAAGTCCTGGGCCGCAGCCGTGTACTGATTGATTTGCGTCTGCGTCGGCCGAGCAGTGGACAAACGCTGGGAGCCGACGATATCGCCAACGCGCTCGCTGATAGACGGCGGCAAATTAATACTCCGCGCGCGCAACGCATTGTCGCCACGCAAGGCGCGCAGGATATCGTTCGTGCGTTTATCAAGGGCCGACGCGTCGTCAAGTAACTTGTCTCCGGCGGAAGGTGTTTCAAGCAACGCGCGACGGATTAGTCCCAGTCGCGGTTTCAAAGCATTCGCTGTTTCAAGCGCTCCCTGCACCGCGCGCTGGAGCCGCGCAACCTTTTGCTGAAACTCAACCAGCGCCGCGCGGTCGCTCGCGGACATACCAGACTGTCCTTCGACAACGACCTGGAATTCCTGTGACGAGGCCAGCGGTGTCATCACGCCGTCGACGCGTTTCGCCACGGAGACTTTGTAGCTGCCTGGCATCACCAGCGGACCGGCTGGTCCTTCGTTGAAAGGATCTTCCAGCTCCGGGTTTGGCGGAGGCGGCAGCGACGGTGGTGGATAACGCAAGTCCCAGGTTACGCGTTGCATGCCTGCGGTCACCGGACCAGTCAAGCGTCTCACCGTGCGACCGCTCGAGTCAGTAACCGTGAGAATTACTGCCGGTGCTTCCTCTTCTTCTTCCGCGCTCAGATCGCTCAGACGCGGAAGTTGCGCCAGCGTGTTCCTTTTCGCCGCCTCTTTCTCCGCTTCCTGCCGCTTCGCTTTTTTGGTTTTTAGTTCGTCCTTCAAATAGTAAGTGAAGGTAGCGCCGAACGGAGGATTCTCGGCCGTGTAATACGACTCGCCCTGAAAACTTTTGCCGCGCCCGCCCAATGGCTGCGACTGGATGTACATCAACGCCTCCTTAACCGGAAAGAGTTGCGCCTCCTGCTTGAGCATCTCCGGCTTGAGCAAACGCAGCGCGCTGTAATTGTCCAAAATGTAAATGCCGCGTCCAAACGTGCCGACCACCAGATCGTTCTCCCGTTTTTGAATATTCAGATCGCGCACCTGAATTGTCGGCAGTCCTCCTTTTAGCTGAATCCATTTTTGCCCGCCGTCCATTGAGAAGTAGAGACCAAACTCGGTCCCAACAAAAAGCAGTTTGGGATTTACGTGATCTTCGGCGACGGACCAAACTGGATGGTTCTTCGGCAGGTTGCCGGCAATAGAAACCCAGGTGCGGCCGGCATCAGTGCTCTTCAAAAGATAAGGTTTGAAATCCGCGTTCTGGTGATTTTCAAACGCGACGTAGACAGTGTTCACGTCGGTGTTAGAAGCAATGATACGACTGACATAGGCCATGTCGGCGACACCGGGAAACGTTTCCAGCTTGCGCCAATTCGTGCCGCCATCCTCCGTCACTTGAATCAAGCCGTCATCAGTTCCGACATAGATCAAACCATCTTTTCGAGGAGATTCGGCCAGCGCTGAGGCGTTGCCGAAGAACGCGGTCGAAGCATTTTTTGCAACCGCGTCCATGCTCCAAACTTTTCCCATCACCGGAAGCTTATCGCGATCGAGGCCGCGCGAGAGCCCGCCGCTGATGACTTGCCAGCTATCGCCGCGATCGTCGCTGCGAAATAATTTGTCGGCGGCGAAGTAAAGGCGCGTGTGCGAATGGGGGCTGATGATAAATGGTGAATCCCAATTCCACCGGAGCGGTTCTTCGCCGCGACCAACCTGCGGCTGAATGCCCATGCGCTCCCCAGTGCGTTTGTCAAAACGAGCGAGGACGCCATTCTGAAGCGATGCATAAACGGTGTTCGGATCTTCCGGATCCACCTGACTACGAAAACCGTCACCGCCATTGGTAACGAACCAGTCGGCGTTCGTAATGCCGGAAACGCTGCGCGTACGCGATGGTCCACCAAAGCTGAAATTGTCCTGCGCGCCGCCGTAGACGTTATAAAACGGAGTCGCGTTGTCGGTAGTTACATCGTAAAACTGCGTGATCGGCAGGTTGCGTTTGAATTCCCAATTTGCGCCGCGGTCGTTGCTTTCGTAG
>DASYMB010000086.1:0-6917 GCA_036009285.1 Pyrinomonadaceae bacterium
GTGTCTCCGTGTCTCCGCGTCCCTCCATCGCAAGCTGTGTCTCCGTGTCTCCGCGTCCCTCCATCGCCACGCGCGCATACTCTTCGAAGATAGACCGCGAAACTTCGGCAGCGTCAGAGCCGTGGGCCTTCGCCAGGAAAACGAGTACGGCGAGTTTTATTTTTTCCGGCGCCAACTCCGACTCGTCAGTGGCGTTGTCCTCGATTGCTGAAGCAAAGCCAACAAACCAGCCTTGCGAGCGATAGCCATTAATTTCTGTGGCGGTGCCAGTCTTACCAAACACATAGATCGGGAGCGAATAGAGACTGGCCGATTCAGCCGTGCCGTAGCGAACTGCGCCCCGCATCCCTTTGAGGATCAGGTTTCGGTGTTCGTCATTGATCG
The DNA here is from genome assembly GCA_036009285.1 of Pyrinomonadaceae bacterium. Lineage (GTDB taxonomy): Bacteria > Acidobacteriota > Blastocatellia > Pyrinomonadales > Pyrinomonadaceae > PSRF01. Next base: position 385 of record DASYMB010000086.1, read on the forward strand.
CCACCTTCGCGCGCAACTCCGGCCTAAACCCCGCGGCCGCGGCAATGCGTGGTTGGAAAAGTCGACCGCCGTTCACGAGGGTTGAATATGCATTAACGAGCTGGATAGGCGTGGCCCGTAGATAGTCGCCTTCACCGATCGCGTTCTGCGTGCGCCATGCGGTGCGGCGCAGCAGGCCGGGTGATTCGCGAGCCGCATTGATCCCGCTCGCCTTACCAAATCCAAATTCATCAAGCGTGGCATCGAAGCTGGCTTCCGCCAGACTTTCGCCGATTTTGCCGAAGTAGTAGTTGCAGGAGTAAGCGATCGCATCCGTTGGATTAAGCGGTGGCAAGTCGCGCGGATGAGAACACGTAGTATGAAATTCTTCGTGTGAATATTTTTCACGGCACAACGTGCGGGAGTCTTCGTGGAGCACGCCGGAACGCAGCGCGGCCAGGGCAGTGAACGGTTTGATCGTCGAGCCTGGCGGGAGCGTCTCTTCAAACGCGAGCTCGGGATTGACAACAGCGCGGACGCGTCCCGTTTGGGGATCCATAACGATAATGGCGCCGCGACGATCGCCCAGTGCCAGAGTTGCCGCGCGTTGCAAACGCTGATCGAGGTTGTCGGCGCTGGTCGATGTAACGGAAGAAGCATAGAAACTGAAAAGCCGCGTCGACCCTGGGCCAATCGCTAAGGCTGCCGCCACTCCGCAGATTGTGATGGCGGCCAGAGCCAGGACTCGTCTTGACGCCAACCAGTTGCGAGTTGATTGCGCGGTGGGCAACGAACCTGCAGGCAAGCTGGCACCCCAGCGGGGCTGCCCTGCCGGCGACCCCGCGATGCCTGCGCTCCCGGCGGTTCGGGGTCTCCATGTGCGTCGCGCCAGCATCAAGCGGCCTCAATTGCTGGAGCGGGTTGCCGGTTGGTTGAAAATCGCGCGAGTGCGAGCACAGTAATTACCCAACCAAAAAGAGTGAGGGCAAACACCACCAGGAGCCGCGCGATTAGGAATGAAAGCTCCAACCACGCGTGCTTCGTTTGAGTGGTCCGGAAAAGCAGGTAGTAGGGAGCCACGCCGAAGACAATAAAGCCGGCTATATATATAAGGACCGACTGCGGCGCGAAGGCGCGCGCCAGATGTTGCCTGAGCTTGATGATTCCGGCAGCCAGACCTTCGCGGGCCGTCGCCAGCCAGAGGTGAATAGCAACGAGCGGCAAGACGAGCCCAAACGAGAGATAGCGAATTGTTGAAAGCAGCGCGGCCCTCCAATCGATGGGCGTGGGTTTCTCGCGATTCAACGTCGCGGCCAGACGATCGGGTATGTGCGCCGCAGCGTCGCGAACGTTGGCGTCGAAGTGCGCCTGGGCTTTTCCCAGCAGATACACGATCAGAATTCCCAACGCGATCAGCGGCAAACTGATCAAGATCAACTTCCAGAAACTCAAGAGCGATCTTTTTAGCAGGGAACCAACAGTCAATGAATCAGCTTCGCTCGCAATCATTGCCTGGAGCACAAAGAACAGCAACGGTGCGATGATCGCGGATGCAAAAGTGAGACTCACCTGAACAAAAGTTGCTTCTCTGATGACCACAAAGAAATAAAGCACCGCGATGAGAGCAGCGTAGATAGCGGCGATAAGCAACATCGACTGCCAGTTTCTAAAGACAGTTCGCGTCGCAACAGCAATTGATTGAAAAGTTTCAGTCAGCATTTGTTTGATCCTTTAACACAAAAATGGTCTTTGGTCTTAGGCCTTCGTTCTTGTTTGCTCTCAAATGAATGGGAGTTCGTTGGCGACACAAACTGCAAAGACCCAAGTCCAAAGTCCGATTTTCGATTCATTTTCTTTCCAGGAATGTCAGCTTACCCGAGGCGGTGTTTGACTGCGTCGTCGGCCGATACATCAGCTCCGCGCGCGCCGGCGCCACGCGAAAGTCTCCCGGCACTTGTACGCGCATTGCATATTGCAAGGTTGTATCGCCGTCAAAGTAGTCCATGAAAAACACCGTCCGGTTATCGCGAAACTCGCGCGAGCTGTACCAGTCAGACCAGTCGTAGCCGGAGGTGTAATCGAGATTCAGGTTTCCCACACTCTCAACCTGCTCGGCGCCGGCAGGAATCGGATCCTCAATCATCAGGTGACGCGCTTTCCCGCCGTTTAGTTTCAGCTTGACCACGAGCATGTCGCCCGAATGAATTTCTCCGCGCAAAGGCTCGGTCTTCCACTTGAGCTTATATCCATCTTCAACCACTGCGAGACGAAGATATTCGCGCGTGAGATTCAAATCGGCGGAACCTCGCGCGGGCACGTTTTCCTCCCCGGTGTAATAATCGAGCGACGACGAAAAATAGAGCATGCCTTTGCCACGCTTCACCAGCCGTATGTCGTTGGTTCCCGCCACCTCGCCGGCCTTGCGAACGACGGCAAACGTTTGCGAAGCAGCGGTTGAAGAAACGTGCTGAGTCAGTACGTTCTCGCCATTCAGGTAGACCTCCATGTCGTAATCGGGCGAAAGCTCGTGACTAACTTTCAGGTAATCGATCAAGCCGAAAATCGCAAAGGCTGTGTCCTTGGTTGAATCCCAATAAAAACTATTGCGACGATTGGAAACGAGCCAACGCGCCACGCGCGGAAGCAGATAACTGTCAGGCTTGATCCGGGCCAGGGCTTTCAAAGATAGCGCCGTGGCTTCCGTGTCGTTTGATTCGGCAAAGTCGAGCATCGCTTTGCGGTGCGATTCCCAATGTGCGGAAAAATCATCCGCCGATGCTGTACGTTCGATCTCCGCAGCTACGTCGCGGGCGCGTTTGTCGTCTTTGCGTTGTTTCAACGTTAACGCCAGCAGCGCGCGTCCATACGGTTGTAAGTTCCCGCGTTCGCTAACGACTCTATCAAGATAGCGACTGTCGGCGCCTCCGCTTTCCTCGAGCGCATAGACCATGAACGCGCGCGTCTCCAGATCGATCTGCGTTCCTGCCTCAGTTGTGCCTGAGTCAAGCATCTGCTTCAGCTTCTCACGACCGCGCGAGATACGATTTTCGTCAGGCGAATAACCGTTTTGCTTTGCCAGCGTCAGTCCGCTAACGACGTATGCGGTCATGAAAGGATCGCTTTGATCGTCTTTCCACCAACCCCAGCCGCCGTCGTCGTGCTGGTATGCATAGAGTCGATCCAAACCCTTCTGCACTTTCTTCGGCAGATCGTTGGAGCTTTTTATCGAAGCCGACCGGACGTCCTTCAACGCCTGCGAGACAATCACGTTCGGGAGAAAGCTCGACATGGTCTGCTCGGTGCAGCCATAGGGATAGGCCGTCAGATAGTCGAGCGCGCCAAACAGCGTACCGGCCACCGAAGGCGCAACTTCGATTTTGAAACTACGCGCGCGCGCATCGGCGTTCTGAGGCAGGTTCAACGAAAAAGTCTTTTCTGCATTCTCATCTGAAAACGCTGCCGACTCGTTTTTCACCTGATGAAGCCCGCGAGGCACGACCGTCAACGGCAACTCCACCGCATCTGATTCCGTATCGGTGAGGGCCTTGGCCAGAAGTTTGATCTCGCCAACGTTGGGAGCTGAGATCTGCCAGTCGATGCGATGCTCGCCCTGCTTGCCGATGGTGATAGTTTGCTTCGCGGAGTTTTGCAACTGCGCTCCGTTAACTTCGAGCGAAATCTGCGTTGACTTATCGGCGTTCAAATAGTTGTGAACAATTCCGGAGAGCGTAACCGTGTCGCCCTGCGTGACGAAGCGCGGCGTCTCCAATCGCATGATTACATCTTTGCGGGCGACCACTTTGTATTTTGTGGCGCCAACTTTTGTATCAGCCGTCACGCCGCGTGCGGTCGCGCGCCAGGTGGTGAGGTTGTCAGGCAGAGTGACTTTCACGGTTGCCTTGCCGTCGGCGCCGGTCAAGACCTCGGGTTGCCAAAAGGCAGTGTCTTTGAAATTTTTCCTGATGGTTGGTTGGACGAGATCGCCTTCATTCTTAAAGTCGGCCAGTTGATAGGCAGATTTATTCTTCGCCAGATCGATGGGCTTGTCCCCAGCGAAACCGGTGAAGGTGTAGTTGATCGAGAGATGCGTCTCGACACTGTTGTAGCGCAGGCCATAAAACTCGCTCTTGATGTTGCCCGAATAATCCGGCGAGACGCTGTAGATCGCTTCGTCGACTACGCCCAGACTAACTTCTGCGCCAGACACGGGGGCGCCTTCGGAGTTGCGCGCCAGGATCGTATACGACGCCGTCTCGCGGGGTTTGTATTCTTTCTTGTTCGAGATGATTTCCAGGTTGAGCATCTTGTCGCGCGCGGGCACAACCAGGCGCTGATCGCTCGTGTACATGTCGCCGCCCTTAACGTAAGAAACATTCAGAAACACGTTGGGCGCATAACTCGCCTGGACGGGAATGTCGAGGACGATCGATCTGCCGGGCGAACTAACATGCTGCACCGACATAACGGTCGACAGTTCGGTGCTGACTAAAAGATGGGCATTGTCAGTCGGCAGTATCGCCAGCACGTGCGCAGTTTCGCCCGGTTTGTACGACTTCTTATCCGGAACTAGTTTGATCGAGTTGTAGTCTTCGCTGTAGTAGGAAGAATCAGACCAGGGATACTGACGATCGGTAACCCACAGATAACCGCCGATCGTGGGCACAGCTTTGCCGTTTTCCCAGATCACCGTTTTGATCGAAATGTTTCCGTCTTCAGTGGTGGTGTAATCGTAGCCGGCCTGCCCCTGCGAGTCGGTCTGCACGTCCGCGTACGCGATCTGGCGCTCGTGCATTTCCCACTCAGGATAATAATCTTCAGCGTCGTCGGGCTGCTTTTCCTTCTTGGTCCAGGTGCGCTCGACAAACTGAAGCTGAACTTTCGCTGCAACCGGTCTGCCTTCGTAATCCCTCGTGCCAACGTGAATCTTCGCGACGTCGCCTTTGTTGTAGACGTAACGATCGGGATTGGCAGTGGCGACCACCGTGCCACGCGTAGCCACGAAACTTGCGGCGCCGTCGATTGTTCGGCGCGCGGAGTCAGTAACCTGCGCCTCAAGACGATAGCTGTAGTCGGTTGTATCAGTCTCAGTTGACGGCGGCACCTGGAACTCGACATTCAGATGGCCGCGAGCGTCGAGTGTGCCTTCGCTCTCCTGGACCATGTCGTCACCACCGCTGTAAAACTGCGAATACTCATCTTCAGTGTCTGACTCATCAGCGGTCTCGTCTGCGTCGTCCTCGCCATAGCCCCAGGCGTAATAACGCGAACGATAGATGTAGTATTTCACTTCGGCATTGGCTACGGGCGAACCGAAGAAGTAACGCGCGTCGATCGAGAAGTTTGCTTTCTGGCCCGTCTGCACGAATTTTCCGGGCGCGGAAACTGTAACTTTGTATTCAGGCTTCTTGTATTCAGCCACCTGGAAGCTGCCGCGCGCAGTGCCGCTGCCAACTTCCGCGTTGATCGAATAACTGCCGAGCGGTGCGTCTTCGGCAATGTCCACCTCGCCACTGAATGTGCCGCGCGGGGAGACAGGGAGTTCCTTCGTTAAGATGTTGGCGCTGTTTGGATCTTCAACGGTGACGCTCACGGTATCGCTGGTGATCGGTTTGTAGGCACCGTTCGCGTCGACCACTCGAACGATTCCTTTGAAACTGACTTTGTGAGTGGGTCGATACACGGGGCGATCGGTGTAAACATAACCCTTGATGTTTTCGCCGCCTTCTTCGTCCTCACCTTCGTAGCCGCCAAAATACATGGACCCGAGATCGGAGATGGCGAAGTTGTTGTTCTGTTTGGCGAGTATCAGCAGCGACTCGGAGTCGGGTGCATCGGGCGCCGGCTCGGCGGGATCAGCTTCAGCGTCGCCTTCAGCATTGCCATTCGCTGCCGCGGGTTTCTTCTGTTCGACCTTCGTCCTGAGGATTCCCTGATTGTCAGTGGTGCCGCTCGCAATTGTCTTTTTCTCTTTTACGACTTCGATTTGGGCGCCCGGCCGGGGCTCTCCGGTTTTGCGATCGACGGTGTAAATGAGCAGCTCTCCGTCACGAGTGGTTTTGTCGATCATGGTTAGGTCCGTGACGACGACAACCGTATAAGCGCGCAGATCGTTTTCGACCGCTTCGACCAGATAAACGCCGGGGCCGCGTTTGCCTAACGGAATCATGCGTTGGTCGTATTCATTTTCCAATGGCGGCAAAGGCTCGCGCCAGCTACTCACGAGCAGATCGGGATTCAAGAGAGGCACGCGCGCATAGTCGGAAACATTCAGTGGCGTGCGGATGGGATCAGTTTCTTTGCGAAACTTTTCATTGAAGGCCTGACGGGAATCGTGTTGCAACTGTCCGCGTACGAACGCTTTGATGCCGGAGTAAGCCCAACGTTTAAAGCCGCGCACCTTTTCCAAAAACGACCGGCGATGCGGCAACGAGCCGGCAACTTCCTCCTCTTCGTGCTTGCCCATCTGATGAGGGTCCTTGAGCTCGGAAAAAAACTTTCGCGGATCCTTTACCTGATAGACGCGAAAGTCCAGGTGGTCCACGCCCTGATAGTCG
>DASYMB010000087.1:0-7314 GCA_036009285.1 Pyrinomonadaceae bacterium
ACCGCTGACTTTTATGGCGACCGGCCTCGTAATTCACATCTCCTCGGGTACAGACAAGCATACGCAGGTATTGACCGACGAGCATGTCCGCATCGGTATTGGCGAAGATTGCGGTGTGCGCCTGCGTGCTTCTTCGCTCCCTGCACTCAGCACCGGCGATGGAGTCATGCTTGAACTCGAGCGTCGCAACGGATCCTATCGCGTAACCAGCTTCGATGAATCACTCGATCTTAAACGCAACGGCAAACCGCTGGAAGCAAATGCTGAGATAGCGGACGGCGATGAAGTTCGCACTGACAATTCGCATCTGTTGCTGACGTTTTACCCAATCCGTTCGCTGCCCGCCGTGGTGGGCACTTCGGCCCACGAAGCACACGTCGCACCTTTCATAGAACAAGCTGCGATTGAGTCGGCAGCGACCGCGCGGCGAGACGATGCGAAAGTTTTTCTGCGTGAGTTTACCCGTGAGTTGGTGAAGGAGATTAACCCGAGCACCAAACTGATCACGCTCGCAATCGCGGTGGTCCTCGTCGGCGGGTCTCTCTACATCGGCTTCTCGATGTTCAAAGAACTTCAGCGTACTCGAAAACTGATTGATGACCAGCGCGCCCAGTTGGCCCAGGCGAAAGATCAGGCTTCGAAAATGAACCAAACCCTTACGGACATCGGGCGCTCAAACAAGGAGATTCGCGACAGCCTTTCGTTAGCAGTGAAACTCCGCAGTGATTTTGGCAGCGGCGTTTGTTTGATAGCGGGAACTTTCTATTTTGTCGAAGCCGGAACTGGTCGTCCACTTCGTTATCCCGAGTCGCAAATGACTGAAAGCGGCGCGGCGGTGCAGAACAGTGGCGAACCGACTACCTTGACGCCTGACGGCAATGCAGCGGTGGCCGAGTTTCAGTTTTCCGGAAGCGGTTTTTATGTGGGCGACGGCTTCGTCGTAACAAACCGCCACATCGCCCAGCCCTGGCTCGCTGACGATCGGGCGCAGAGTTTGAGTAGTAGTGTGCGAGGTCAGCCGCGGCTCAAGAAGCTCAACGCTTATTTTCCCGATCACACCCAGCCGATACCGTTGAAGTTTAAAGTTGCCGGAAGCCGCGACGACCTCGCAGTTTGTTTGCTCGACATCAAGGATCTGCCCACCGACATTCCGGTAATTCCCCTCGAGACTGACGAGGACGCAGTGGCGGTTGGCAAAACAGTGGTGATGATGGGCTTCCCCTCCGGCATCGATCGCTTGCTGGCACTGCTTGACGACGCCGAATCGCGCAGCATCCAGCAGCGTTACGGAGGATCGCTTGATTCCCTGCTCGGCCATCTCGCTGAATCGCGCCGCATTCAACCGCTGACGACGCAAGGGAATATCACCGACGTCAACAGCCGGCGAATCGCCTACGATGCGCGCACGGCCGAAGGTGGTTCAGGCGCGCCCGTTTTTGGGCCAACTGGCCGCGTGATCGGCGTGAATTTTGCCGTGTTTACTGAGAACGAGGCCTCCAATTTTGCGGTGCCGATTCGATACGGAATTACCCTGCTGGAGCGCACTGGATGGCAATTCCCTCCCGAGAAAGACAGCAAAGAACCCGAACCCACCGGCAGCCCCTCGAAATAATCCCCAATCAAATAGCGCCCGCGGAGTTCACCCTCAACCCGCGCGGCAACTGCCGCCATTGCTGCGGCATCGTAAGCGCATCTTTAACAGTCCTCGCGATGGACCAGGGATTTTGTAGGTTCCGTTAGAAGCAGTGATATATTCTTTACCTGCCCGCAACTGATTCGATATGAGGATCAGCGATAGCAGGTACTACTTTCGATCACAAGGATTCACAAGGTTGAAAACTTCCAGGGCTTACCAAAAGTTGCGCGTTTATCCCGACCAGGCCTCGCGACGTTGCACGATTGCTCTGGCGCTTCTCATCTTATTTTCCTTCCTCGCGCCCGCTGTTGTTTTTGCTCAAGACCCGCACCGTCAGGATCCGCAAAAGCCGGCAACTACTCCCCCCGATGAAATCTTTCGTCTCGAGCGCGTTCCCGTCGAAGGCGGCGCGGAACTAATTACGATTCAGGCAAGGCTGGACGGAATCGAAACTTCCGAGAACGGAAACTGGGTGCCGCTGGTAACGGTGCTGCGGGATACGCTCGGCGATCTCAGTTCGGAGAATGATCGTCTTCGTTACGTTTGGCCGCTGACCTACACGCGGCCCACCATGCGGCAGCGTCTATCGGGCGCGATACCTTTTCTTTATTCGCGCGTCGGCAACAGAAAGCATTCTTCGGAAAACGCGCCGCCGCCAGTCCTCGATCTCGCCGCCACCGATCGCGACGTTTGGAACAAAATATTCTGGGCCGCGCTGCAGAGTCTCCTGCTCGATCCATACGGCACGCCGCTTAAGGCTTCGACTCGTTCCTACCAGCAGAATGCAGCCGACTATCGGAAGTCTCACGTCATCCGAGCACTATCGGTCCTTTCTCTTTACCAGGCAGTGGAAGGTGTGCCGGCGTTCTCAGAATCCGAGCTGTCTGAGATTCAAGGACGACTGAGACTCACAGACAAAACTTTTGGCGGCCTCGTCGGCGATCTGAATCTCCAGCGTTACAACGATCAGCAGATCACTGACGTGCGCGACACGCGCGGACATAACTGGGAACTACTACGCCAGCGCGCCGAGGCGGAGTCGCTGTTTTTTGAACCGCTGCAAATGCCCGATGGGAGTACGACGCACGCTTTGTTGTGGGTGGCAAAAGCAGAACTGGCGCCGAACCAGGGCCGACGATACGACAGTCGCTTTCTGAATATCTCCAATCCGTGGTCGGACAAACGACTGCTTACCTGGCAAGGTTATAGTGAAACGCGTTTCTTCGATTCAGAGAACCGCGCGGTTTCGCCCGAGACACCGGGCGCGCGCGCGACCGAGCTGGTGCCGCTGGGTCTCTACGGATTAGACAACCCAAAAATTCCCAGTTTGCTCGTTGATTTTCGTGACGGGCTCAATCCGAAAAAGCGCGAGATGTCGCGACGTGCGCTGCAGGACGTGGCGCGAAACATTCTGTCAGTTTCACGCTTCGGCGATTTGCCGTATTTCTTCGGGCGAACGGTTTATGATTTTGTAACCGGCAGGCGCGGTATTGATGTTAACCAGCCGTCGCGTCTGCGCACTTACTCCCAACTGAAGCTGCTCCTTTCTCTCAATCAGTCGCTCGATCCGGAATTGCGCGCACAGATCGGCAGCCGCCTGGAGAAGGTTTCGCTTAACCCGATGGAGAATGATCTTCAAGCCGAGGCCAAACTTGCTGTAGACCAATACCGCGCCTTGCTTACCTACGCTAAACGGGCGGATGGACTTCCGCAAAAACTCGATCGCGATCGGCGCGCTGAAATGGTCGCTCTGGAACATGGGCGCACGGAGCAGGTATTTTTCCGGCTCGCAAATATTTTGAGTTTTGGCAAGTATACTCATCGCGAGAAGACCGACTTTGAGATGGAAGCGAAGCTCAACGTCTCCCGGCGCCTGGCCTATCACACCCATTTTCTGCGCGAGATAGCTAAATCCGGCCCGCAAATCGACGTGACCTGGCACCTGGACGAAGTGAAGCGATCGCTGCGGTTCCTTACAGACCACGCGTCAGACGCGGGCTCGAAATCCGCCGTGGCGGCGGCTGGAATCTTCACGCGGACGCAGGACGGCGAAACGCGTCGCTTCTGTCTCGAGAGCTTAACTCGCATGACCAACCCAAAAGCGAAGAGTGAACTGCTGCGTCTTTCGCTACAAAAAGATCTCGACCAGGCCGGAAAAGATTTGGTTATTTCGTATCTTAAAAATCCGCATCAGCCGAGCGAACCACTTACAGTCTCAAGCGAGAAATCCAACGGCGCCAGAGTCGACCAATGATGAGGTTCCGACTCGTCCTCAACTCGATTCTTTGCTGCTTGTCGTCGTTGCCAAAACCCAACCGACAGCAGCTCTGTAAACTTACTTTCTCCGCGGCGCTGCTGGTCCTTATTCTTCCCGGGCTTTGCCTTAGTCAAACTAAGCGCGTGGTAGTTGTCCAGTGCGATGGATTGCCGTATGACGTTGTCGATCGGTTTGTGCGAGAACGCGATCCACGCACCGGTAAGAGTCAACTACCCTGGTTCGATTACATCTTCTATCAACGCGGAACACGGCTGGCTAACTTTTACGTTCGCGGCATGAGCCTTTCGGCGCCTTCCTGGTCTCTCATCGACACCGGCCAGCATTTACAGATCAAGGGTAACGTCGAATTCGATCGGTACACGCTGCAGACTTACGACTATCTGAATTTCGTTCCCTTCTACGTCCAGGCCACGATCGGCAAGCGTGTCGATATGCAGGGAGTAGAAGTTATGGATGCGATCGGCATTCCGCTGCTCACCGACGCCTTTCCGCAAAGTGAACGTCATGCAACCTTCTCGCTCTTTCAACGCGGGCCCAGGTACGTCACTTTCCAAAAAGCGCTCGAGAACAGGTTCAAGAGAGCTCCCCGCGAATTGTTTGACGAATGGACCATGCAAGGACTGGGACTCAAGAGTTCGGTTCCCGATCAACTTACGCGCGAACTCGTGGAGGGCTTGAGAGATCCGCGTCTAAAGTATCTGGAGATTGTGACTACGGGCTTTGACCACACTGCTCACCATAACAACGATCGCGAGTCGCATCTAAACATTCTGAAAGAGCTTGACGCCACGCTGGGCCAGATATGGACCGCGATTCAGAAGAGTTCACTGGCAGCGGAGACCACGCTGATCGTAGTTTCCGATCATGGGTTCAATACGGACGAGCGTGTTTATAGCCAGGGCTTTAATCTGGTCAAGCTGCTGGGCAGTCCCTCCGGCGGCGGCCACCACACGGTGACGAAGCGGCGCCTGCTGCTCGATTATGCGATCAAAGGCCTCAATCCTTTTTATCAGGTGATTACTACGGCCACGCGCGATTCCTTCTACCTCAAGAACCAGGCCAACGAATATCCCACCGCGCTGCTCGATTTCGACGGCAACGAACGCGCTTCGCTTCAGTTAAGAGACTCCGACCTTAACCTGCTGCACATTATTCTGCAGCAACTCCAGCGAGCCGACGTTGCCACGCCGATCCGAAATGCGTTAAGCGAACAATTTTTCAATACGCTCGATCCCAGGCGCAAAGAGTGGCAGTACAAGCTCGATGAAATCAACGAAGAGCTTGGCGCGCTGCGCCGCCGAATTCAGCGGCAGCGAGAGCTGTGTGCGACGCAGCCAAAAAAGTTTACAAAGGAAGAGACCCAGGAGGGTCGAGACGATCAGGCTAAGCGGGTTTGCGCGTGGCTCGATATCTGGATGGGCCAGGAGCAGAGCTATGGGGAATATGCGCGCGTCCTGACCAATCTTCTCAGCCTGCGTAGGGAAACTTTCACCCCCGGTAAGCTTAAAATAGACGACGTGATTGCGCGGCGCGCGACGGGCGAGCAGAACAGCATCTTTCAACTTCAGAATTACGTGGCCGGCATCGCGCCGGGCGGCCTGGTGTTGAAGCCCGACGGCTCGCTGGATAGCGAAATGAGCTTTGTTCACGTCGATTATTTCTCGCTACTGCACAATGTTACGGTGCGAAACAACGTGCAGGCTGGAGTTGCGAATCATCCCGTCGATCTGGTTGCTCTTCGTCTGCCTGCTGAGTTGGTAAAGCCATTGATCGATGAGAACGCAATCGGACCGGACGTCGTTTGGGTAACTGCAGGCGCCGATGAGCAAGCTCTGATTCTCGCGCGTGAAGACGAGGCAGGTCAGCTAAGTTTTCGTTACGTTCCCGTAAAGAATTTAAAGCAGGACGCGCTGGGTAGTTTACATTTCGAGATTTCGTCGTGGCATGCCGGGCTGCCACTTCAAATGCTCGAGGATCCACAGTTGGAGTTGCCTGGACCATCGATGGCCCAGAACAAAGAGGCTCGCGAGGTCTGGCTCAGCCAATGGCACACTGATCTGGAATGGCTTCATGCGCTGCACAAAACCCGTTACTCTAACGGCCTGATCGGACTGCACGAAGAGTTGGCCCGTCACACAGTAGCCAGGCTCGCTGTCGACGAACCGGGAATCTCCGCCGACGAACGGTTGTTGCGCCGCCTGCTTCGCAGACAACGCCGGAACATCGAAGCGGACCTGCTGGTAGTCGCTAACGACCATTGGAATTTTGACGTACGCGGTTTTAATCCCGGTGGCAACCACGGCTCCTTCCTGCGTATTTCCACGCACTCCACTTTCATGTTGGCGGGCGGCGACAAAACTACGATCCCTCGCGCCGCGATCGTTGAAGAGCCATACGATAGTCTCAGCTTCGTTCCCACCGTACTGGCGTTAACCGGAAATTTACGCGATGATAACAACCCTATTCCGCTTCTGTTGGATAAAGGTTTCCGACGCTTTCCTGGCCGGCCGGTAAAAGAAGTGTTGGCCACTCCAGAAAGGCGAAAAATCGCGGTTAGGGGAGCAACTGCAACTCATTGACCACTTCCGAAAACCAGTTGCCTGAACAATGGCCAGAGGATTTTCGCGAGCTTGAAGAACTCGTCGACGTCGACGTTACCGAACCCGCCGGTCCCAGTAGTTCCCGTCGCTCTTTTATCTGGCTCCAGGCCATCGCCTTCCTGCTGGGGCTCGGTCTCCTCGTTTACGTTATTAACCTCGTCGGGCTGCAGCCGATATTCGACGCCCTCATCCGTATCGGTTTTTTTGGTTTCCTGATCCTCCTGGCAATCAGCGGCTCACGCCACGTCTTCCGCACGATTGCGATGTCGGCAGCGGTTCCGAAAGAGCATCGTCGTTTCAATTTCTTGCAGGCTTTTGCAGCGCGGCTCGGCGGCGAAGCGATTAGTTTTCTTACCTTCACTGGTCCGTTGCTGGGTGAAGCGACCAAAGTTGCCTTACTTCGCAAGCGTGTTCCGCTGACTTACGGCGTGCCGGCGCTGGTCGTTGATAATCTTCTCTACAATCTTTCGGTGGTGTTCTTTATTTTGAGCGGCGCGTGCGTGATGCTGTTTACTTACAACCTGCCGCCGCTGGTCTATTACTCCCTCATTGCAATTGCCATCATCGCCGCGCTTGGGATCGCGGCAGCCGCTCTGGCCGCCAAGCGTCGCATCATGCTGCTCACCTGGGTGCTCGATCAAATGGCCCGCCTGCGTTTAAGTCCAAAGGTGATCCTTAAGCGACGGCAGCATATCTATCACATCGAGTCCAAGGTCTATGACTTCTACAAACATCACCCCGGCGTTTTCTTCGGCATGATTGCCTGCGACTTACTCGCGCACGTGTCGAGCGTGCTCGAG
>DASYMB010000088.1:0-9804 GCA_036009285.1 Pyrinomonadaceae bacterium
GGGTCTTGGACATTGCCCCCACCAGTTCGATGTAGGATTCGGTTTGTCGCAGATTTGCCGCAATAATGGCGTCAAAAGTGTCGGTGAGGAGCTTCGCAGTGAACTCCGGAAATTGAATATCTACAAGTTTTTCTGGACCGATAACGTTGGACATTTTGTTTTCCTCCGGTGGTTGTTGAAGTGAGTGTGCCTGCCGGTTGAGTATTATTCCTGTTAATTCAGCCGCTGAATCTCATCACCGGCGTTAGCTCTCCCGGAAGTAAAGAAAGGGCGTCGCGTGGGGAGCAAATCTGGAGAGCTTGCCCGTACCGCCTGCTTCCCTTCGACAGAATTGGAGAACAGACGACTTTGCTCGCTTACATGTGTGTGACTTTTCCGAAGAAACGTAACGCGGTTTGTTGAATTGATTGATTCCCGGTTAAGGCAAGTCGCAGATTCGAGTGCAGCCGGACGCGTTTACCCCGGTTCTATTCGCAGGTTCTTATAGCGTAGTCCTCAACTTCTAGAGATAGGTGATGTTGAGGTGGCGGTCAAGCGGGCAACGGTTTCGACATGGTGTGTCTGCGGAAACATATCAAACGCGGCGACAGAATCAAGTGAATAACCCCCCTTTCCATCGCCGATGAGCTTTTTGAGATCGCGGGCAAGGGTTGCCGGATCACACGACACGTAAGCGATGCGGCGCGGACGCAGCGCAAGTATTCCGGCGATAGCGGCGTTCTCACAACCGACGCGAGGAGGATCGAGCAGCAGAAATTCGGGCGGCTCAGACGGTCGGGAATGTTTTAACCACTGGGCCACGTCCTGGGTTACGACTGCAACGTTCTCGAGTTCTGCTGCTTTGAGATTTCGCTGTGCAAACCGGGTCGCCGTGGCGTGCGCTTCGACGGCGATGACTCGCGCAAAGCGGCGCGCGATGGGAAGCGTAAAGAGCCCCACGCCGCAATAGAGATCGATAGCAAGCTGTCCCTCGTCGTCACCTATTGCCTCGGCGATTAAGGGCTCAAGCAACTCGTAATTGACTTGAAAGAACGATTCCGCGCTGAAGCTGTAGGTTTCATTGCCGACGCGCCGCCTGATGATGCGCGGGCTGAAACCAGCAATAGCCGGCGCCACCGAAATGCCGTCATCACCGACCGCCGCGTCGATGGTTCTCGGCGGTGGGCCGGCAGTATCTGCCTTAAGCTCGTGCCGGATCTTCTCCAGTGTTTGTTCTAACTCCGGAGCGAGCACCGCACAGTATTCGACGTCACAAACGCGGTTGGATCCTCGCTCGAAATATCCCAGCAATTTTTCCGGAACATCCACTTGCCAGTTCGCGCGAGTGCGGTAGTGCCACTGATTCGGTGACGGCGTGACTCGGATCGGACCGGGAGTTTCAATCTTAGCGATGCGATGTAAACAGTCGCGGATGATTTCCACCTTGGCCTCGAGTTGCGCCTCGTAGTTGAGCTGCTGAAAATCGCAGCCGCCACAACGGCCGAAATATGGGCACGGCGGTTCCACGCGAAGTGCTGACGGTTTTAGAATCTCGACGATAGACGCGAACGCTACCTTCCCCTGAACCCTGTCGATCTTGACGCGCAACACATCACCAGGCGCCGCGAGCGACACGAATAATGTTAACCCCTCAACATGCGCCAGGCCGACGCCGCCGGGGAGGAGTCGCTCGATCTCAACCTCGAGAGTTTTCTCTTCTTCTTTCGCTGATGTCATATGGAAAGGAGAACCATAACTAGCCGCGGATGAACGCAGATATTCGCGGATCAGACAGATAGACATGACTCACAACAGAAACTCGTCTGCAATTGCCTTCCGTTGTGATCCGCGGAAATCCGCGGCCAAAATTCTCTTCGAAAATCATCAAAGATAAAACAAGCTCAGCCGCGGTACTCCAAACTGCTCGCGCAGTCTTTTTAGCAATAGGTTGTCAAACGTCTGCTGGTAAACCGGCGGTTCCATGTGCTTGCGATAAGCCTTCAACTGTTCTTTCATTTCACGTTCGAGCGAAGCGACTTGTTCAAGACCCGCAACAGAACGAATCGCGTCACTCAACATCCTCTCCAGGCCCGACAGCGACTGCTCCAGTTTCTGGGCATTGGGTTGAGCCATTGCGGCAAAATCTTTCTCCAATTCTGCAAGCAAAGCCACCGCCCGCTCAAGCGCATCGGAGAAATCGTCCGCGCCCGTTTTCTTCCGAACCGCGCAAACCTCCAGCAGAGCGGTTCGACCACGCTCCAAATGTGCCAGGATCGCTGAACGAGAAAACGGCACTCCCTCGCTCTTCTGTTGCCCGTCGTTTTCATCGTGTTCATTTGGTTCGTCCGCCGCGCCTACGCGCGATTCGCGCCATTCGGCAAACTGCGCCTCGATCTCTTCCTGACAATAGAGAAGACCTTTCACCGAACGCTTGCGAGGTTTCGACTCCCACGAATCAAAAGCTTTTTCAATGCCACGCAACGCGATATGCAGCGGAATGCCGATCTCTTTCCAGGTCTCTATGAGGGTCCAGTCAATGGAGCTGAGGAGGAGATGCTTTCCCCGCCGGCGAATAAACGCATCTTCGATTTCGGTGAAATAGTTGAAGTAGTTCAAGGAAGAATTTTCAAAGTCCAATGTCGAACGTCAACAAGCAGAAAGCCGAATTACATGTCGGACTTTGGACTTTGGACTTTCGACTTTGGACTACCTGTCCGTTCGTAAATTAGTCGGAGGCCTTCGAGTGTTAAGGTGTCGTCAACCAGCTCGATGAATTCAGACCCGGTAGCGATTAGCGACGCAAGTCCTCCAGTCGCGATGACTCGCGGCTTGTCTCCGATTTCATCGATCATCTTGCGCAGCACCCCGTCTACCAATCCCACAAAGCCGTGATAAAGGCCTGACTGCATCGCTGCGATCGTTGATGAGCCGATGATTTTTTGCGGCCGCCTGATATCCACGCGCGGCAGTTTCGCAGTCCGCTCAAACAAAGCATCCGACGAAATCATGATGCCCGGCGTAATCACCCCGCCAACATATTCGCCCTGCGCATTAATCGCATTGAAGGTGGTCGCGGTGCCAAAGTCGACCACGACGCACGGTGCTCCATACTTCTCGATTGCCGCCACCGCATCGACGATCCTGTCGGCGCCAACGTCGGATGCCGGCTCGTAAAGAATTGTTAAGCCCGTGTCGGTCGTGTGGTCCACAAAGAGCGGCGTCAGGTGAAAATAACTTTCAGCCATTGTCTTCAGCGTGTAGTTTAACGGCGGCACCACGGAAGCGATTGCGATCGCAGTGATGGCCTTGAAATCGATACCGGCCAACTCAAACAGGTTGCGGGCGTGGATGCCATACTCATCAACGGTACGCGCGCGCGCCGTCGTCAAGCGCCAGTGCGCGACGAGTTCGGTTCCTTCAAAAACACCCAGCGAGGTGTTTGTATTCCCGGCGTCAATCACCAGAAGCATAAGCGGGTTCCTCAAGCTGCATGACGGGCGCGTCGCCTTCGCGCTGTAACACTTGTTCAATCAGATCGCAGGCTGTGGCCGCGCCATTCTCGCGGCGCAGCAATTCACCGATCTCGTTCGCCCTGGATGCATAGTCAGGCACAGTCAATAGCACATCGAGTTCTTTCGCGACGCGCGCGGCTTTGTATTTTGCACGCGGTAACGTGCGGCTGCCACCCAGCCTTGCGGCATGCGCGGCATTATCCGGTTGATCAAACGCGAACGGCACAATCAACGTGGGAATTCCCGCGCGTAAACCCTGCGACGTGGTGCCGACACCACCATGGTGCACCATCGCGCACGCGCCTGCGAGCAGTAATTCGAAAAGCGCGTAATTAACGGCGATCATCCCGGGGGGCAACGTTTCTTCCGGCCGGTTGCGATCATCGCCGATCAGGAGCACGGCGCGGCGGCCAAGCAATTTTGCCGCGGCTATGCTCTCACGATAGAAGTCGCGCGCCACCCACACGGCGGAAGTACCGAGTGTGAAAACAATCGGAGGCGGACCGTCGTCGAGAAATTTCGCCAGCGCCGGCGGCGTTTCGAGTTCCGTGGCGCCATCATAGAAAGCAAAGCCGGTGATGCGCGCTTGCGGCGGCCAATCGGGTTGCGGCTGCGCAAACAGTTGCGAAAACAGAGCCAGGATGAGCGTTGGCGAATGCTGTCCTTCAAAAACTGGACCACCCCGGTCAGGCAAACCAAGTTCGGATCGAAACTCCTCGTAGGGTTTGTTTTTATAAACCTTCTTGACCTGCTTGAAGAACGCCGCAACGAAACGTGGTCCCAAAATTTGTACGTGCCGCATCCATGGCCAGAAGGGTGGCAGCGGCGGATCGTAAGCGGAGAAAAACGAGACGGGCGCTAACACACTCGAGACCCAGGGAATGCCGGTCGTCTGCGCGACAAGCGGGCCGGCAAAAGAAATTGGATGCGTCAGCAACAGGTCTGTTCCGGCAACGGCGCGCAACAGATCTTTAAAGCCGTCGCGCACAAAGGGAAACAGCATTTCGTTTAAGAGATATCCGCTGCCCGACTTCGGGTCCATGACCTTTTCCATCATCACCGGATCCTGCTGCTGCGGCGGTGGAATATTCGGACGTACGGGAAAGAAGTCGGAGCCGGCCGCCTCGATTTTCTCGCGATACAGTTCACTCGTGGCTATCACTGGATGATGACCGCGGGCGCGCAACTCGGCAGCGATGGCCATGTAAGGATGAATGTCTCCATACGAGCCGAGGGTGCTTAGTACAATGCGTTTGCCGTGGGCCATGCTCTGGTTAACAAGTGCTGATTTTGTTCTCAACTAAGTTCCAACGTCATCCCGTCCCAGAGGGATGAAATACTTATAGGCAAGGGATCGTGAAATGTTCGCCCTCCAGAGGAGCTGTTTCTGGGGAATTCTTTTTACCGTTCCGCTCCTCCGGAGCTTTCTTCTTTTGTGACGTCGTCTTATCTATAAACATTTCGGCTCCTCCGGAGCTAAAGCATTTGGTTGCGGGCCTACCGGTGTCTGTCGTCGTGGAAATGCTCTAAGAACTCAACCACGCCCAATGCTACACAGAGATGGCTCGTATCGCGGTAACATCTCCCGCTCTAACTATTCGAATCTCACCCCCAACAGTTTCTACACGCAACGCTCCATCGCGTTCAAGTCCACGTGTTGTTCCAACCAGACTATCGCTGCTGTCACTCACGCGAATGAGTTTACCTTCAGAATACGACGAGCGCGCGCGCCACTCGCGGATAATTTGTTCTGATCCCCCTGCTTGATTCAGCATTTCATAACGCGACGCCAGCGCACGAACCAGAGCTGCGAGCACACGTTCCGCGTCCGGCTTTTGTTTGCACGCAGCTTCAACTGAAGTCGCGTGGGTTTCGAGTTCAGGCGGAAGCGAGCTGGTCATCAAATTGATGCCGATGCCAACGATGACCGCGCGGCCCAACGGGGTCTCAACAGTTTCCGCCAATATGCCGCAGAGTTTTTTGTCGTTGGCCAGAATATCGTTGGGCCACTTTATATCGGTCTCGAGCGCGCAGGCATCACGCAATGCATCGTGAACCGCAACGGCCGCCATCAAGGTAAGGAGCGGCCAGAAAGTTTGCTCGAACTGCGGCCGCATGATGATACTGAAATAGAGTCCGGCGTTTTTTGGCGAAACCCAATGGCGCTGGAGGCGACCGCGACCGGCCGTCTGCTCGCCGGCGATAATGCAGACACCTTCGGCGGCGCCTGCGACGGCTTGCCTTGCTGCCTCGAGATTGGTTGAGGGCAGCGATTCGAAGCGCAAAATCTGTGGAACAAATTCAGCCATTACCTTATTTGATCAAGCCCCACCAGGAGACTATGCGCCCTTGACGTCTTGGCGGTTTAGATTCCTGAGTGCTGAGCCAACTCAAGTGCCTCATGGGCCAACTGGCGGACCAGTTGATCGAAATTGCGAAAGCGTTCATCACTCGTCTGGCCCTGCACATAACGAAAATAGATTTGCTGAATCACGACCGCCACCTTGAAGCGCGCAAACGTTTCGTAAAAAGCAATGCGTGACAGATCGCGCCCGGTCTTCATTTCGTATCGCTCAATGATTTCTGCGCGCGTCATCCAGCCCGGACCATTCGTAATCGCCCGCAGTGAACTGTTCGGTTCCGACTTCCCTCCCCCCGACCCTGCCGACCTTCCTCCCGACATCGTCCAATAACTCAGCGCTAAGCCAACATCGACCAGCGGATCGCCCACGGTACACATTTCCCAATCGAGCACGGCGACAACTCGGGCCGGGTCGTTCTCGTCAAGCATTAGGTTGTCGAGTTTGAAGTCGTTGTGAACGATGGTCGCTACACCGTTCAACTCCGCCGGAATTCGATCCGCTAGCCACTGAATCACCTGGTCCATTTCGGCAAGTTCGCCAGTCTTCGAACGCTGCCAGCGATCCGCCCACCCACGAACCTGGCGTTGCACAAAGCCCGCCGGCTTGCCTATTTCGCCGATCCCGGTCGCCTGAATGTCGACTGCGTGAAGCGCGCCGAGCGTATCAACCACACTCTCACTCAGCCGCCGGCGCAGTGCAAGATCCTCGCCAACCTGGCTCGGCAATTTCAGCCGCACGATGAAGCCGCGACGTCGCTCCATTAAATAAAAAGGCACCCCAATGATCGATGCGTCTTCGCAGAGCAGCACCGGTTTGGGAGCGAGGGGAAAGTGCGGGTTGATCACCGACAGCAGTTTATATTCGCGCGGCATGTCGTGCGCCGTGGGCGCCACTGGACCAACCGGGGGACGACGCAGCACGAATTCTCGATCGCCGTAGCGAATCAGATAAGTCAGATTCGAATGTCCGCCGGGGAATTGTTCGATCTCAATCGTCGCGCTTGGATCAAGATGCGAAACTCGTTCAGCCAACTGTTGCCGCAGATAACTGTCCAGGACGGCCAAGTCCAATTCCTCGCCGGCCCTTACTGCGGTGCTGTCTCTCGCTGTCATAACGTTGAGTTGCGAAGGTCAACCTCTTCGCTGGGACCGCGGGCGTCTCGCCCGCAATGCATCGTAAGCTCGCTGACCCGACTTGATATTGATCTATCGCGCGGGCGAGACCCGCGGTCCCAGTGAACTAACTCTCAAAAGTTTTGAGTATTCGTTGCGCCACTACCTGCCGGTGGACTTCGTCGGGACCATCGTAGATCCTGGCCGCGCGCGCATCGCGGTAGAACATTTCAAGCGGCGTGTCTTTGGAGTAACCCAGCGCGCCGTGGACCTGAATCGCCCTATCGATCACATCATGTAACACGCGGGCGCCGAAAAACTTTATCAGAGAGATCTCGATGCGAGCGTCGTCGCCGCGATCCAACTTCCACGCCGCGTTGAGCGTCATCAGTCGAGCGGCATTGATCTCCGCCGCCGAATCGGCAATCCAGTTTTGCACCGTCTGCTTTTTTGCGAGCGGCTCGCCGAACGACTGCCGCTTGAGTGCGTAAGCGCACATCATTTCGAAACTGCGCTGCGCCGCGCCAATCCAGCGCATGCAGTGTTGAATCCTGCCGGGACCAAGCCGCGCCTGGGCCAGCTTGAATCCCTTGCCTAACTCGCCGAGCAAATTGCCCGCGGGCACGCGACAATCTTCGAAGCGAATCTCGCAATGGCCGCCAACGCCACCGGAACCCATCACCGGCACCGCGCGAACGATAGTGAACCCCGGTGTCTCAGTAGGAACAAGAATCATGCTGGCGCGGTGATGCAAATCGGCAGCAGCATCAGTGACAGCCATAACGATTGCGAAAGCCGAACCTATCGCGCCGCTCGTAAACCATTTATGTCCGTTGATAACCCACTGGTCGCCGTCGCGCACGGCCGTGGTGCGCAGGCCTGTAGGATCCGAGCCCGCAACTTCCGGTTCCGTCATTGCAAAACATGAACGCACTTCGCCGTTGGCGAGTGGGCGAAGATATTTCTCCTTCTGCTCTTGGGTAGCGGCGATGAGCAGCAACTCGGCGTTACCTGCGTCCGGTGCGGCATTGCCGAATAGCCGTGGCGCGAAAACGGATCGGCCGACTATCTCGTTCATCAACGCCTGACCGATGTAACCGATTCCCATACCGCCCCATTCGCGTGGGAGATTCGGGGCCCAAAGGTCAAGCGCTTTCACGCGTCGCTGCAAATCGATCTCGAGATCGCGCGGGAGACCTTCATCTTCGATAAGCTTACTTTCGTTTGGATAGACAAACTCTTCCATGAAGGCAGTGGTGCGTTGCCGGACGGCTTCGAGTTCGGGCGGAATGCTGAAATCAATCATGCGTTGACCTTCGGGCGGGTAGATGTTGAATTAGGATTTAGTAGAGCAGAGAATTGTAACTGCAAGAAGGTATGTTAACCAGAGTACTATTCTCCCGAACGCATATTCGGCTACCATGAGCAACGAACTCTTAAGAAACTTAACCACAAAGGCACAAAGACATAAAGATATGAAAGTTTTTGAGCCGCTTTCTGCGGAGGTGGAAAGTGTTGGCAAGATGATAGTCGATGCTGCGTTGAAAGTGCATCGAACTCTCGGCCCTGGTCTGCTTGAATCTGTGTACGAACTTTGCCTGGCTCACGAACTTCGACGACGCAGTGTCCGGTTGGAATCCCGAGTAAAACTTCCGATCGTTACGAAGGTTTGAAAATAGACGCCGGCTTACGTCTTGACCTCATCGTAGCAGAGCAGGTTATCGTCGAAGTGAAGGCGGTTGAAAGGATGATTCCTATATACGACGATCAGCTTCTGACCTATCTGAAGCTGACCAACCTTAGACCAGGCCTCCTAATTAATTTCAACGTCCCACTAATAAAGGATGGCATCAAGCGAATCATTCTGTAAGCGTACTATGGATTGTTATCCTTATTGCGTTTCTTGCCTTTGTGCCTTTGTGTCTTCGTGGTTGATATCCTGTGATCGACTGGTTTCCCATTAAGCTTTCGTTCGCAGTCGCGAGCGCGGCGACGTTAATTGCGCTCGTCGCGGGCGGGGCGCTGGCCTGGCTGCTCGCACGTAAGCGATTCCCCGGCCGCAATCTGCTCGACTCGCTAATCACTCTGCCCCTCGTGTTGCCGCCCACCGTGCTCGGTTATTACCTGCTGGTTTTACTCGGAACGCGTTCATGGTTTGGCGGCTTTTTGTATCACCGGCTGGGTATTCGTCTCACGTTTACTGTCGGCGCCGCGATCATTGCCGCTACGATTCATGCACTGCCCCTGGTGACTAAAAGTCTTCGCGCTGCATTCGAAGGCGTCAACACAGAACTCGAAGCCGCGGCGCGGACGCTCGGTCTTGGCAGTGGTATGATTTTCTTTCGTGTAACTCTGCCGCTCGCCTCACGTGGTGTGCTCGCCGCAACCGCGCTCGCGTTTGCACGAGCGCTCGGCGACTTCGGCGTCACTATCATGATCGCCGGAAACATCCCCGGCAGAACGCAAACTGCTTCCGTAGCGATCTACGACGCGGTGCAGGCAGGACGCGATAACGAAGCCTTCACGCTGGCCGTGATCGTCTCGCTAATCGCCGTCGTGATGCTCTACTTTATCAACCGCTTTGGAAGGCTGCGCTGGTAAGGTTCCTAGCCCGCGGAGCGGGTAGCAGCATAAAGCCTGGGGTGAAGCGCAGCGAAACCCCAGGTGCAAAACGTGCAGTAGTTTGGAGCCCGTGAAACGGGCGACAGCCGGAATGGCTACGGACAGCTCAAGTAATACAGTTCGACGACTGGGAACATTCCGAGCCGCTGCCGCCCACGTGGGTGGGCTCGGTTTCTTGTTCGTCAACAACCTGGGGTTCCGCTGCGCTTCACCCCA
>DASYMB010000089.1:0-10004 GCA_036009285.1 Pyrinomonadaceae bacterium
GGTTCGTCATCGTGGCTAGGGACGCAATCGAAGAGCGCCTAAGAACGTCATGCTTTCGAAAGCCTGGGCACAGCTACGAAAGTTGGTTTTTATGGAAGCCGCTATTTTTCTCTATAGACAGCCACTTGCGCCTCGGCGTCGTTCAGATAGACGTCCGCACTCGCGAAAACCACGTCTGTGTTTGGCGGCTGGGCTGTCGGGGCTGCAAGGTCCACGAAGAAAAGCGCCTTCGATACGTATATCTCACTAAATGGCGTTCTCGTATAGGTGCACTGAGTGCCTTTTGTTCCATCCTCGGCATCTACTCGTTCAAGACCAGCCAGGTGCCCCTGATAAGCATCTTCGTCCGTCTGGCAACTATCACTGAGTTGTTTTAGCGTCGCATCAGCCCCATACGTCTTAACTTTTGTCTTGTCTGCCATAAAAGCTCCTCTCGAATATTTTTTGAAATTCACAAAGTGAACTATGAGCAAGCCAAGGCGAGGTTTCGCTTGGCAGTACCAGTTTGGGTTCCATCGTTGTCACAGATTCGCGATCCGACTCCACCGATGCAACAGTGTCACCGACATCAAGGCTTGCTACGGTGTAGAGTTGAGCGCTCTCATAATCTTGCTCCTCAAGACTTCATCGCCGTTATCTCTTGCCTCATCCATTTTGTCTTGAAGCAGGTTCCACAAGTCTTCGGGACTCTTCCTCGAAAGATCTCCCAGCTCTGCTTCCGTGTAAAGCTGCTTTAGTACCGCCTCGATTTCAGTTCGGCCCTGCGCTACCGTCGCGCTGGTATTTAGCTTTGCCTTGAGGTCGGACGCTAACTTAGTAATTTTGTTGAAGTCTACCTTTTCCCGTTCAGTAGCAAACGGAGCGAGTTTGAGGGTCGCGGCCCGGGCCTTCGCGCGTTTTGCATCCTCTCCCGCATCCTGGGCGAGTTCCAGCATGGCACTGTTCAGCGAACCGGCATAAAGATAATTGACTAAGTCGTCCAGGGCAGCGCCCAGTGGATATCTGTCTACAGGCAATCCCAATCCTTGATAAATCCCCTGCAAGATCTTAGACCGCGAACCGCGCATCTTCTGCGCGATTACTTCGGTAGTTCTTTCACGGAACAAATTCATGTCGATTGATTTACGGCCCCCTTTGAAAGCTGTCAGTGCGATCGCAAGAATAGTCTTTACTCTCTCGCCATTCGTAATGCCTGTAGCCGCGGCCACGCCCAACTCAGTAAGATCAAATCCTATGTTTGCCGTCGCCCGCCCAACGAAGAGATCGTTCTCAAATTGGTTGTAGTTGTCGTCTATCAAGATCAGCCCCGCATGAACTATCTCATTGCGATAGAGCCGCGCCCTCCCAAGACTCACATCATCTCCGGTCGAAACGGCGTTTTCATAATTGCTGACAAGCTTCTCGAGCGCGTCAATTTGTCTCTGGATCAGCTTGTCCCTGATAGGCGCCGGCATTGGTGTCTTGGTCTTCGGACAGCCGGTCAGGAAAGGTACGGTTAGTGCAAGAGCGATAAGCAATAAGGGTTTCATAGCGGTGTGGCACCTCCGGGAATGCGAAGTTATTTTGGGTTATCCAAGTCGACATTGACCGTAGATCAGGTTTTCAATAGAGAATTCAGTAGTTCAACTTGTTCCTAGAGCAAAGACGTGACAGCCATCAGCGAGAACCATAGGATGAATGCTGCCCCTCGTGAGCGACAGTAAACGGAAAGTCTGAAAGGTATCGGGACTAAAGTCTGTGGCCGGTGCGTCTCGGTCCTTTTATGACAGCGAGGAAACTGGGCGGCGCCAGAGCGGTCGGCAATGAGAACCACCTTAGGAACGCGCGCACGATAGTTCAAGCCCCAGAAGTTGTCAAGGATTTTTGCAAAATTCTTTGCGCGGTTTTAGAGGCTTACGTAACCCAGCAATCGCGCCTGACAACCCGCCTGGCATTCCCCTCCGTTTAGCGTTCTGTCCGATGCCTAATATCTTGTATACATCTGTAATGGCTGGGAGTGCGAAAACATTTCACCTATGAAAACCGGCTTCAGTAATGCTCCGCAGTCGGCTTGACCCGCGCCGAGCGCTGATCCGATGATGTGCGGGAATCTCCGCAGCTTTGCCAGCATTTTTAGCAGCGAGAACCAGCATAGATGAACAACTATCGCTTCATTCAACTCGACGTGTTTACTGAAGAACCTTTTGCGGGCAATTCGCTGGCGGTGTTTCCGGAAGCGGCCGGATTGACGGATGAGCAGATGATGAAGATCGCGCGCGAGATGAATTTATCGGAGACTGTCTTTGTGCTGAAGCCCAACACGGCTGCGGCTCCGGCTAAAGCAACCGGAGAAAATAACGACGAGGAACGAACTCTTGAGTTTGGAAATCCAGTCGCGACCAACGTGCCGTCGGTGCTGCGGCGTCTGCGCATCTTTACACCCGCGCGAGAAATTCCTTTTGCCGGGCATCCCGTGGTGGGTTCATGGAACGCTTTATCGCGCGAAGGCGTTGTGCCTCTTCCCGAAGGAGGAAATGGTTGGACGCGCATCTATCACGAGCTAGGTATTGGTGTTCTTGCCGTTGATATTGAATTCAAAGATGGCGCGCCCGTGCAGGTTGTGATGACGCAGGGAAGATTTCAGATTAGCGGCGAGATTGACGACCCACAGGAGCAGGCAGAGATCGCCCTTGCGTTGGGCGTGGCGATAGAGGATCTCGACGAGAATCTTCCTATTCAAGTTATCTCTACCGGCCTGCCGTTTCTCGCGGTCCCGATTCGATCGCTGGCCGGTTTGCGCAGTTGTCGCGTCAACGCGGCGCTGCTCGCCGAAATTTACCAGCGCGAGGGTTCGACCGGCTGCTATCCGTTTAGTCGCGAGACGATAGAGATTGGCGAATCGCGCGCCCATGCCCGACTATTTGCCCCAGCCGATAACATTCCGGAAGATCCGGCAACCGGAAGCGCTGCGGGCGCGCTGGGTAGTTATCTCGTGCATCACGGCGCCGCGAATGTGGAGCCGAGCGACGGAAGATATCGATTTGTAATCGAGCAGGGCGATTTCATGCATCGTCGCAGCCGAATCAATATTGAGGTGAAGGGCAGACCCGGAGCGATCGACGAAGTTCGGGTTGGCGGACCTTCGGTGGTGGTTGCGCGCGGCGAGGTCATATTCTAGTTTCGAGTTTCGAGTTCGGAGTTTCGAGTGTTCTTATAGGTTCTCGTTTACTGTTATCGTACGCACGTGTCACTCTTTGAAACCGTGAAATGCAGTCAGCGGATATAGTTCAAAACTCTGATCTACGATCTAAACCCGGAAATCGAAACTCGCAACTTCTAGTTTTATGATCGATCCACTGGATTTATTAATCATCGGCGCCGGCCCCGCGGGACTCTCCGCCGCGCAGGCTGCGGCGCGGGAGGGTTTGAGTTATCTCGTGATCGAGAAAGGCACGATTGCCGATACGATTCGCCAATACCCCGTGGGCCGCACGCTCTTCTCAACGCCAAACGAATTGGAGATGTATGAAGGCGCACTAAAGCCTTGCCGCGAAAAACCCACCCGCGAAGAGTTGCTGTCTCACTACATACATTTCGTGCTCGACAACGATCTCAACCTAACCACTGGCGAAGAAGTTCTTGATGTCGAGCACCTCGCGACCGAAGGTTTCCTGGTCCACACCAATCAGAATCAACACCGAGCGCGGCGAATTCTGTTTGCCATCGGCGCGATGGCCCATCCTCGCCGGCTAAACATTTCCGGTGAAGAGCTTCCCAAGGTGCATCACCTGTTTGTCGAACCTTATGCTTACGTGCGCAAGGATGCGCTCGTGGTTGGCGGCGGCAACAGCGCTGCCGAAGCGGCATTATTTCTCGCCGAAGAAGGCGCGCACACGACCCTGGCCATCTGGCGCGAAGACTGGGAAAACCGCGATCCGAAAGCAGGCGCGATGAAACACTGGGTGCGCACCCCGCTCGACCGCGAGGTTGCCGCGGGTCGTTTGCGCGTGGTGCTCTACAAAGACATCGTCGCGATTACCGAGCGCGAGGCAACGTTGACAACCGAGGACGGCGAATCGCTGACGATTCCAAACGACGTAGTGTTTGTGTTGATCGGCAGTGATGCTGATTTAACTCTACTGAAAAAACTCGGCGTAAAGACCGAGCCAGGAAAGTTAACCGAGCTGCCGGTCTATGATCCCGAGACGTTTGAAACCAACGTTCGCGGCGTTTACGTCGCGGGCCACTTCACAAACGCTCGCCACATCAAGGCGGCCATCGATGTTCCCCGGCGTATCGTGCCGCTGATCGCGGAAAGCTTGCGCGCAACCTCGCCTGCGAAATAGTCTTGGTAAACAAAACCTCTGCGGGGAGGACCACCCACCATGACTTCAAGCAATCATGCTGGTCACACCGTCAAAGAACATTTTGAGAATCGCGCGCCGCAAGTAAAAGCGACCTACGCTGCAATTCTCGCAGCGGCGAAAAAGTTGGGGCCGGTGAAAGAGGAAGCGAAGAAAACTTCCATCCATCTGGTGAGGAAGAGCGCATTCGCCGGTGTTACCACTCGCAAGACGGCATTAATTCTCACGCTCAAGTCGGATTCAAATGTGACGAGCGAGCGCATTGCGAAGCGTGAGCAAGCCTCTGCTCACCGCTGGCACCTCGAGATCAAACTCGAGGCACCGGAACAGGTCGATCGCGAAGTTTTGAGTTGGTTAGAGAAGGCTTACGAACTCGCATCCTAATGAGCAGCAGGAATGCTCTGCCAGTGATCAAGATCAGATTTGTTAGTCAACCTCTTCCTGGGAACGCGGGCGTCCCGCCCGGCGCAAGCAACTGGCTCACTCTAGCCCTGCCAAGCAGAAGCCCGACCGCGAGGAAGGGTTCTGGCGCACGCCAGTAATCACTACATCTTCCAGGCAAAACGGGATGGCATTCTAACTAAGGCCGGCCAGGGCGCGCGGCCCAGTATGAGCGAGGGCTTTACTCCATCTAAACTCCTGGCTCAGTTGTAGGCTGGGGCTGCCGCCACTTAAGCCCTTGCTCACGCGCGGGCTTCCGCTTGGGCGTTCTCCCGCTCCCAATGTCGATGTTGCGCGATGGCTTTGATAAACGCCGCGGCCACGTTGTCTATCGCAGCATCACGACTACTCACCACGCCTTCGATCACCGCCGTCTGTTTTCCCGATGCTTCCATCTCGCTGAATTTACCGGGCAAAGAATTGGCCAACAAGCCTACGCCTGCGCCCACCGCTGCGATCGCTTTGCAGTGTTTGTATGCTTCGGCCACAAATTCAGAAGCTTCGGGTTGCGCGGTGAGCGTCGCAACGCTCTGGTCGCCGCCAGGAATATAAACGGCATCAAACAAAACGGAGGAGCCAGTCAGAAAACTAAAGTCCACTTTCAATTCTTCGCCACCCGCTCCAGTCACGACGCCGAGACGCGGCGCAACTGTCTTGGGTGTGGCGCCGGCGGTTAGCAGCGCCTGGTTCATCTCCGCGACTGCAACATCGTCGAACCCGTCCGCGAGCAACACTGCAATCTTGCGCGTCTTGATTGTGTCCTTCGGGAAATTGGGATTGTTCACCATACTGAGTGCAGGAGAAGTTTCTATCGCCTGGGTTACGCGCTTCGGTTGAAACTTTCGCGGATCGCCATCGGCCGGGAAGCTCATGTTCATCGGTTTGTCGAGCTTTTTCGGCACGCTGATGCCCAAACCTTCAGCAACGCTGTTGGCCAGCCCCCCGTCCACCTGCGACAGCAGAAACAGCATGCGCTCTCTGATCGCCGGCGTCTCGAGCTTCCCCAACTCAAAACGTAGCGCCCGGATAATATGTCCCTTCTCGGGTTCAGACTGACTGTTGAAGAACAACGTGGCTTGGCTGAAGTGGTCGAAGAAACTCGCGCTGCGCGCGCGAATTTTTGGCGCGTCGATCCTTTCGGCGTAACTGGTAAAGCCGCCCATGTCTGCCCCGGCCTGAAACGGGCAGGCTCCTCTAAGCGTATTTGGCTCGTAACTGGTCTGGCCGCGATTAACCGTCTGGCGCATGAAGCCGTCGCGCTGGTTGTTGTGCACCGGCGCGACTGGACGGTTGATCGGAATCTCGTGAAAGTTTGGACCACCGAGACGAATCAACTGCGTATCCGTGTACGAGAAGAGCCGGCCCTGCAGCAGCGGATCGTTTGTAAAGTCGATCCCGGGCACGACGTTGC
Source organism: Pyrinomonadaceae bacterium (assembly GCA_036009285.1). GTDB lineage: Bacteria > Acidobacteriota > Blastocatellia > Pyrinomonadales > Pyrinomonadaceae > PSRF01. Next base: position 6,196 of record DASYMB010000089.1, read on the forward strand.
CGACGTGAAAGGCGACTTGTTCGGTCTCGGCAAAAAAGTTGTCCGGATTGCGATTCAGCGTTAACTTTCCAATCCGCTGCACCGGAACAATTTCTTCGGGAATAATCTTCGTGGGATCGAGCAGATCGAAATCGAAGCTGTGCTCATCTTTTTCTTCGACGATCTGCACGCCAAACTCCCACTCCGGGAAATCGCCGTTCTCAATTGCTTCCCAGAGGTCGCGACGATGAAAGTCGGGGTCTTTGCCGGAAATCTTTTGCGCTTCATCCCAGACAACCGAGTGCAAACCGAGCAGCGGTTTCCAGTGAAACTTTACAAAACGCGCCTTCCCTCTTTCGTTGATGAAGCGAAACGTGTGAACGCCGAAACCTTCCATCATGCGCAGGCTCCGAGGGATGGCGCGGTCAGACATTACCCACATGATCATGTGCATTGATTCCGGCATGAGGGAAATGAAATCCCAGAATGTATCGTGCGCCGACGCTGCCTGCGGCATCTCGTGGTGGGGCTCGGGCTTGACTGCGTGAATCAGATCGGGAAACTTGATCGCGTCTTGAATAAAGAAGACCGGGATGTTGTTGCCGACAATATCGAAGTTCCCTTCCTGAGTGTAAAACTTGACTGCGAAGCCGCGCACGTCGCGCGCGAGATCGGTAGAGCCACGCGAACCTGCAACCGTGGAGAAGCGGACGAACACTGGAGTTTTGACTGCAGGGTCCTGGAGAAATCCTGCTTTTGTAACCGCCACCATCGACTCGTATACCTGGAAATAACCGTGGGCCGCCGAGCCACGAGCATGAACAACTCTTTCGGGAATGCGCTCGTGATCGAAATGGGTAATCTTCTCGCGCAGGATGAAGTCTTCGAGCAAGGTGGCGCCGCGATCGCCCGCTTTGAGCGAGTTCTGATTGTCGTTTATGCGCACGCCCTGGTTGGTGGTGAGGAATTCACCGGCGCTGTCCTCAGTGTTCTTTTGCAGATCATCGATTTTGGCATCGTTGTTCCGCGGATCAAGCTTAGCGTCTGCTCGCGCTTCGGTTTGTAGCGCCTTGGCTTTGCCGGCAACTTTGTTCGCCTTCTTTTGCCCTTTGATCACTTTCCTGGTCGTCATCGTCTCTCCCCTTTTAAGTAGGACAGGCAGGAATGCCTGTCCTTTTTCTTGCGAGATAGGACAGGCAGGAATGCCTGTCCTACTCTACGCCTTCTTCGCGCGCGCTTTCTTTGCTTGCGCAGCTTCGATGGCTGTCTCTACATCCTGTTCTTCCTCTGGCGGCGGCAGTACCGCGGGCATTCCCAACGCTTCGATCCAAAGCTCGCGCGTCCATCCGCTCGTGTGATAGAGGTGCTCGTCTTCTTCCGGTTCCACTTGATCGTGCGCTTGCTGCAACACTCCAGCCGCCTCGCCGCTTGAGTTCTTCGCAACCTCGCCAATAAGTCCCCAGTTGAGGTGATCCTTGGTTTCAGCGAGGGTCACGCATTCCGCGGCAACGATCTGGGCGGCGGCCAGGTCAGGTCCGCGTAAAGCCATTTCCATTGCCTGAACCAGCGAATCCCCGAGGTGGCGGACGATTTTTCGCCCCGGCGTTTCCACTTCCGTATCCAGGCCCATGCCACGCAGTACGTCGGAAACGATCTGCACGTGCGACTTGGTCTGCTCCAGATACTTGCTCCACTCTTCTTTCAAATCTTCGTTCACTGCGCAGCGCAAGGCGGTGGTGTAAATCTGCACGCCGCCCTTCTCCGTTTCGAGCGCTTGATAGAGCAACTCCGTAACCTGGTTAGTATTCAATGTGTCGTTCTTCATTTATGCCCTCCCTGTTGTTAGTGCCGGCTGAGTGTCGTGTGCTGAGTGCTACACCGTTAGCAATACGAGTGCCGACATCAAGGTGGGAAAACTCGCGCGGCTGTCGTCCGATAAGCGAACGCGCGAGGCACTCAGGTGAGATGGAAATGTTCCAAAACAAACTCACAGACGCAGGTGCCCGATTGATATGCACACTTCGCGCCCTAACGAACGAAGTCTGTTGACCGTTTCATCACAGGCTGTGGCCGGTTGGTCACAAAATCATTCCCTGCTTTCGGGTCTTCCTGTTATCTACTGTCATTGTTTCTGGTCGCAGTTTAGAATGAGCCTCCGGGTCAGCGCGTGAGGCGCCATCTGTGATCTTGTTTTCCCACCATTTCACTTATAGGAGTATAAAAAATGATAGTTGCTTCTTCGTTTTCTCGGGCGGCCTCTACCCGCAAATCTCTGTCTACCGACTCGATACTGCAATCCAAACTGAGGCAGGCCATCAGTGTGCTGGGAGTTCTGGTCGTTTTAGTCATGGTCTCCACTTCTGCTTCCGCACAGGTTGCCGCCGTCTCAAAGTTGACGATCAAATCCAACGTGCTTGGGGAAGACCGGGTAATCCTCGTGCGCACCCCGCCGGGCTACGAGGCAAACAAGCGCGCCTATCCGGTGTTCTACATGACTGATGGCGATGCCCATATCGCCCACACCAGCAGCACTGTGGAATTTTTGGCGCGGAACGGCCGCATGTCTGAAATGATTGTGGTGGGAATTCCCAACACCGACCGCACGCGCGATTTGACACCGAATAAAGCGACGGGGGAAAACGGGGCGCAGTTTCCCACCGGCGGTGGCGCAGATAATTTCTTGAAGTTCATTGAAACGGAATTGATCCCTGAGATCGAGAAGAGTTATCGCGTGCAGCCGTATCGCGTATTGGCGGGACACTCCTTGGGTGGTCTGTTCACAATTCATGCGCTCATTTCACGTCCTGAACTTTTCAACGCTTACGTGGCAGTCAGTCCGTCTTTGCAGTGGAGCGACGAAGCGACTTTGAAGCGCGCGGAAGAGTTTCTAAAAACACGCAAGGAGTTGCACGCGACTCTGTTCACTTCGCTTGGTGACGAACGCGGCGATATTGGCAAAGACTTCGAGCTCTTCAAGGCTTTGCTCGCCAAAAGCCAGATCAAGGGATTCGAGTGGGAAGCTGAGCAGATGAAAGATGAGGACCATGGATCGGTGGTGCTGAGGAGTCACTACCTTGGTCTGCGGAAAGTTTATGAGGGTTGGCAGATGCCGCGCGATCCGGAGACCGGAGCAGTGGCGGGCGGACTCAAGGCCGCGGACGAGCATTACAAGTGGCTCTCCCAAAAGTTCGGCTACTCGATACCGACTCCGGAGGCCCTCGTTAACCAGATTGGTTATGAATATCTCGGCGGCAAGAACCCTGAGGAAGCAATCGCCACCTTTAAGAGCAACGTCGAACGCTATCCGGATTCCGCGAATGTCTACGATAGCCTGGCGGAAGCTTACGAGAAGGGCGGACGTATTGATCTGGCAACCCCGCTCTACGAAAAAGCCCAAACGCTGTCGCGACAATACAACGACCCGAACGCAGCGATCTACGCCGCAAACTTCACCAGGGCCAACGACAAACTGAAACAAGCTGCGGCAGCGAAATCAACCGACGCAAGCAAGGCAGTTGATGCAGCTAAGAAGAACCAGTAGGTGGGAAAGGCACAGTGGGCAGTGGGCAGTAAGACTACTTAGAAAATTTATGAGACGGGTGCGCTGGCCGGCGCTGCTTACCGCCCGCTGCTCACTGCCCACTGCCGACTGCCGACTGCTTCACCTTCCCTCATTCTGGCGTTCGATCATCCACTCCGGATACTGCGGTGCGGGCGCGGTGGTGGCGGAGAGCACTTCAATCTCCGCCGCAGTCAACTGTAAATCAGCCGCCTTCAAATTATCTTCCAACTGCGACAGCTTGTTTGCGCCAATGATGATTGAGGTAACC
>DASYMB010000090.1:0-13405 GCA_036009285.1 Pyrinomonadaceae bacterium
CGTGCGGAATCTTCCGCGCGAGCAGGATCTCAACGAAACTGCGGTTGCTTGACAGCAACGGATCTTCGGTGCCGCAGTCGAGATAAACGTAGGGCAGACCGGCGATCCGGTCCGGTGACAGTTCACCATAGAGTTTGTGCAGACCGTTAGCGCTGCGCACTGGTGAATCCGATGGTCCGAACACAGGTAGCAGTGTGAGCCAAATCGCTTCAAGTCCGCCCAGGTCTGTGTGGGTCCAGGAGGCAGCGCCGAGAGCTCCACTCATCGAGCCTGCGAATGCAAACATATTAGGATACTTGAACCCAAACTTCAGCGCCCCATATCCGCCCATTGAGAGCCCGGCGATCGCTCGCCCTTCGCGCGCCTCGATCGTGCGATAGCGGTGTTGCACATCGGGGATCAACTCTTCGATCACGTAGGTTTCATATTTGTCTGACGGCACGGTCGCGCTGTCAGTGTACCAACCATCGCCGCCCTCCGGCGTAACGATGATCACTCGGTACCGCGATGCATAGTCAGGAAGTTTGGTACGCGTGGTCCAATTATCGTAATGGCCAAACAGGCCGTGAAGCAGATAGATAACCGGATAATGCGTGCTTCGCGCAACCGGCTTATCGTAGTCAAGCGGAAGCACGACGTTGTAAGGCAGCGACTTTCCCAACAGCTTGCTCTCAAACGGAATCGTTCGCACGCGCGAGTCCGTTTGCTTCGCCTGCGTCGCGTTGGCTTGAGGCGTGCCGAGGGAGTGAACCGTTGTCGTCCGCTCATAACTGAGCGCGACGACCAAAGCGATAAGCAGAAGGAGTCGAGTGAAATTGTTCATCGGTTGTCGTCGTTGAGTATGGTTTGTGGGCTCACGGCGGTAATGAACGAGAACCTCTTGAAATCGCCCGTGTTGAAAGTTAACAAGTGAGTTAGGTCATGCACGCGCATCGCCGCCACCAGACGCGCGTCGTGAGCCTGCTTGCCAGCTACTCGATATTGCAGAACGATCTTTTCCCATTCGGAAAAGATCTCGGGGGTGTCAGGTAGCAGTACAAAGAGGGTCTTGAGGCTGATTACCTCTGCTTCTGCTTGGGCGATGCTCAGTCCCAAGCCATTGTTGGTAACAGGGCGTGTAGCGACTGCCCAAAATTCGATCAGGTTCTGCGGAAAAATTGAAAATATCTCGCCGCGGTCCCGAAGCGCAAACAATCCCTTTTCGGCAACCGGCTGCGCAACGTGCCCGTCTTCTAGGCTGCGCAGCAGTAGGTTGGTATCGACCGCGAAGCTCACAACTGAGCATCTTCTCTCTCGCGATAAATGCTCTCGCGGCTTATCGCTTCATCTGTTAGCGGTGGGTGCGCAGGTCTCTCGCTATGTACCCATTCAAGGAAAGCCTTTTTCCACTCTTCCGGAGTCGCCGTCAATGCGAAACTCGCTTCGCCATTCGTCGCTTCTTTTTCCAGCACGTTGAGAATATACGTCTCAACCGACAAGCCGCGCGCTTTAGCTTCAGCGACGATTCTCTCTTCAACCTCCGGCTTGAGTTCTAAAGTGACTCTCATGGAGCGTCATTCTAGCATAACGACTCTTAGCCCAGATCTTCGTTAGGGTGAACCCGAATCAGAAGGGGAGGATTAGAATTGTGTTAGAGCTCCTTCGAGTTGTCGGGTTGGTTCCCTGGTATTGACCAAAGAAGGAATTGAGCGGTGCCTACTCGTGTTCTTACTCCACCGAAGTGCACTGAAGCCATGTTCAAGCGAGTGGCCGATCCATCTCGGATCTATTATTTGATTGGGTAACATCCGGGGTGAATTGCAGAGTAAACATTTTCCAAGGAACTGGAACCATCGTCTTTCATCGATCAAACAGGAATAGTACCCGTGAAAGGAGTTTCCGCTGTCGTAAACCCAAATCTTCTCGCCTACAAAATCGTTGACGATTCTAATTCTCTTCTCGATATCCTCATTCATGTCGACATTTGTGAAGTCGATCATTGGCACGTGGAATATCTTTGATTTCCAAATAACCCTCGAATTTATCGCTAATTCTTGGTCGCTTGTTAGTTTCTCAAATTGCTTTTTGAGCCAATCCTTATCAATCTCGTTGTCGTTCGCATGGAAAGTCTCGCGAGATTCCGTTATGCCATATTCTTTATAAACGTATCTACTAAATTCCAAGCACAGCCCCGGATAGCGTCGGATGAGTTGAGTTTGGATCTGATAGATTGGATGCTCCATTACCATTCTTGCGCTAAGCGTATTCCGTCAAGCAGTTGATAGAACTCCAGTGCAAAGCCATCAGTCATGCCCGAAATAAAGTCTACCATTAGATGGGCTCTAAGGTACCATTCGGGAAAGTCCTTGGATTCAAACTCCTGCAATTGATCCTGATATGCGCCCACATGCTTGAGAGGAAGCTTATTAACGAGGCGAAATTGATAATCCAATCCCCGCGGGTTTTGGGAACCTGGCTCGATTCTGGCTTGCAGCAACTTCATAAATTCTTCCTCCGAGCACAGCAGCAACAGGCCTAGTTTATCAAGGAGGCCGGTAACTATCTGATACCCAGCGAGCTCAGGGTTCTCCGCTTGTGGAGATCTGAACAATCTCTGACGCGCTACTCTCTTGAGACATTCAATAGCTTCGCCTGCTTGCGATTCTTCACGCAAGAGGTTCGGAGCTCTTCCCGCCAACAGCTCGTCTAAATTGCGCACGAACGTGTTGCTGGCTTCCTTGACGGCGTGTCGGGCGTAGTAGGTTTTGAATTCAAAAAAGTCGACTTTACCCTTCCCTCTCGCGCGTTGAGGATAAAAAGGAAACCTAGTATTACCCCACTCTCTTCTTAGCTCAGAGAAAAACTCTGTGTCAGTGAGGATTCCCTTTTCAATTCCATCTTCAATGTCGCTCACGCAATAGGCAATATCATCGGCTGCCTCCATAATGTAGGCAAGCGCGTACCTGGCGTTCTCAGCCAAACCGAGTTCTGTTTTTATTTTCAAAACAATCTTCTTTTCAGTTTCGAAATAACCCGGCTTTTTGGTCAGCGGATCCCATTTTGGTTCAGAAGGAGCACGAACATACTTGATCGAAGACAAGATACTTGTGTAGGTGAGATTGAGACCGAATTGGTCTACATCTCTCCGTAAACGCAAAATGATTCGGAGGCCTTGAGGATTGCCATCAAACTGGATGAAGTCTTGCATTAATGCGGTCATCCTCTTTGATGGTTTAATCTTCTTTCTTCGGGAAACCGCATAGTAAGATTCCCAATGTTGTCGAAACCAATCACTGATCGCCGCTTCGCCAAAATGGCCAAATGGTGGATTACCGATATCGTGTAGGAGGCAGGCATTTTCAACAGCGTAAATTATCGGAAGTTGGAACTCCCGCGGTAGTCGTTTGCGACGAATCAGCTCTTCTGTTACTTGGTACGAAATGAGCCTACCAATATCCGAGACCTCTAATGAATGTGTAATTCGGTTTCTTACTGCCGCGTTGCTCTCTAATGAGAACACCTGCGCCTTTTTCGTGAGTCGTCTAAAAGGAGCGGAATACACGATTCTTGATCGATCGCTCGCTAATTGTTCAACTACACCTCTAGATTCCTCGACTCTGGAAGGTCTGCGCCGCTTAACGGAAATGAGACTTTGAATATCCATTTCGTGTTTGAGACTGTTAATCTGGCACGTTCAACAGCGGAACAATTATATCCTTCTCGCGTGCTGTTTTTTCAGCTTTTTCGTAACCAGCATCGACGTGACGCGCCACGCCCAGTCCCGGATCGTTCGTCAACACTCGATTGAGTCGCTTCGCGGCTTCGGCGGTACCGTCGGCGACTGAAACCTGGCCCGCGTGCAGCGAATAACCAATGCCCACGCCGCCGCCATGATGAAACGAAACCCAGCTCGCGCCACTCGCTGTGTTCAGCAGCGCATTAAGGATGGGCCAGTCCGCCACCGCGTCCGAGCCGTCCTTCATTCCTTCAGTCTCGCGGAAAGGCGATGCGACCGAGCCGGTGTCGAGATGATCGCGCCCGATGGCGATTGGCGCTTTGAGATCGCCGCGTTTCACTAGCTCGTTAATCGCTTCGCCCATCTCGCCGCGCTCGCCGTAACCCAGCCAGCAGATGCGCGCGGGTAGTCCCTGAAACTGAATCCGTTCGCGCGCGAGACGCAGCCAGCGATTCAGAGTTTGGTCCTCCGGGAAAAGCTCGAGGGCGAGGTCGTCGGTTTTTCGGATGTCAGACGCATCGCCCGACAGTGCAACCCAGCGAAACGGCCCCTTGCCTTCACAGAAAAGTGGCCGGATATATTCGGGCACGAATCCGGGAATCTCAAACGCATCCGCGCAACCGGCGTCAAACGCCATCTTGCGAATGTTGTTTCCGTAGTCAAACGTCACCGAGCCAGCGCGCTTGAGGGCTAGCATCGCTTCGACGTGCTGGGCCATCGAGAGCATTGAACGATTGATGTAGGAACGCGGGTCGGTCAGTCGCAGTTCCGCGGCTTCTTCCAGCGTCACGCCGGTGGGCACATAACCGTTCAACGGATCGTGCGCGCTTGTTTGGTCAGTTAACGCATCGACCTTGATCCCGCGTCGCAGGATTTCAGGAAGCACCTCCGCGCAGTTGCCCACCAGCCCCACGGACACGGCACGGTTCTGTTCGCGCGCATCATCAAGGATGTCGATAGCTTCATCGAGATTGAGTGCCAACCGGTCGCAGTATCCCGTCAGCACCCGCCGCTCAATACGCGCGGGTTCGACGTCGATGCCGAGAAATAACGCGCCGTTCAAGGTTGCCGCCAGCGGTTGAGCGCCGCCCATGCCGCCCATGCCACCGGAAACGATCAGCTTGCCGCTGAGATCGCCGGCGAAGTGTTTGTCACCCATCGCCGCAAAAGTTTCGTAGGTGCCCTGGACGATTCCCTGCGTGCCGATGTAGATCCAACTGCCGGCGGTCATCTGGCCGTACATCATTAGACCCTTGCGCTCGAGTTCATGAAAATGTTCCCAGTTGGCCCAGGCGCCGACCAGGTTGGAGTTGGCGATCAAAACTCTGGGCGCGTATTCGTGAGTACGAAATACGCCGACGGGTTTGCCTGATTGGACCAGCAGCGTCTCGTCGTTTTCAAGTGACTGCAACTCGCGCACAATGGCATCGAAAGAGGCCCAGTTGCGCGCCGCCTTGCCCGCGCCGCCGTATACGATAAGCTCGTCAGGCTTCTCGGCAACGTCCGGATCGAGGTTGTTCATCAGGCAGCGCAAGGCCGCTTCCTGATGCCAGCTTTTGCAGGTTAAGGTTGCGCCGCGCGGCGCGCGGATGGTTCTTGAAGACATAGCTTCGGTGTTTGTAAAGCAAACTGTTAGGTTGCGTCGCGTGGAACTCCTACAGTTGAATCGCAATAAACGAACCGCAAACTAACAGTTTGCGTTACACGGTACACTCTAGTCGTCGTCACGGTGGAGGAGGCCACTCAACCAGCCGCCCTTCTCACGTTGGGTTAGTTGTTGCAACTCCTCAGCATCGAGCCACACGCCGCCACATTTTTCACAAGTGTCAATCAGCACGCCCTCGAATTTATTTTCTTTCAACGAGCCGTCACATCTTGGGCAACGCATCGAAGACGCACCCGCCGCTTTGGCCGCTTCCGCCACTTTCATTTTCTCGCGCAGCTTTTCAATCGCTTCCTTGTTCTTGCGATGAAAGTATTCCTCTTCCAAACCTTTTCTTCGTTCATCGAAGGCGTCAGACATCCGTTCCCCTCCCGAGTTAATGATTTTGAGATTCCTTCAGCGCTAACCACATGCAAAACTATATTCCGAGAATTTCGGATTAATCCAAACCGCGCGAGCGTATAGACCAGGCAACGGACCGCCAAGACTACTACCTAAACGCGTGCTAACGCAGCAGCGAATCGAATTCACCCTCCCTCATCGCCTCGACAATCTTTTGAATGTCAGCCGACATTGAGCGATCCGCCTCCAGCCGCAACACGTGTGCGCGGACAATCTCATAAGCAGCCTGGACACCGCGGCCGGGAGCGAGTGGCTTGCGATACTCCAGCGCTTCCGCGGCGGTAATTAGTTCGATCGCCGTTGAGGCTTCAGCGATGTCGACGATCGCGCGGAGTTTAGTCGCGCTGGTCATGCCCATCGACACGTGATCTTCTTTGCCACCGTCCGTAGGGACGTTGTCGACGCTTGCCGGATGCGCCAGGATTTTTGCTTCACTTAAAAGCGCAACCGCGGTTACCTGCAGCATCATGAAGCCGGACGACGTACCCGGCTGACGCGTCAGAAACGGCGGCAGGTTTTCGTTTGCATCAGGATTGACCATGCGATCGATCCTTCGCTCAGTGATGCTCATCAAATCAGTAACCGCGATGGCTGCGTAATCAAACGCGAGTGCCAGAGGCGCGCCGTGGAAATTTCCGCCCGACAGAACATCGCCGCTCTCGGAGAAAACGAGTGGGTTATCAGTCGCGCTGCCGCTTTCGACTTCAACCACTCCGCGAGCGTGGCCGAGCGCGTCGCGCACTGCGCCATGCACCTGCGGCATGCAGCGCAAACTGTAAGCGTCCTGCACGCGCGGATCGTTTTCCAAATGCGACTGGCGAATCTCGCTGCCTGCCAACAACTCGCGCAGATGAGTGGCAACTTCAACCTGGCCCGCATGTGGCCGGGCCGCGTGAATGCGTTCGTCAAACGCGACCGGAGTTCCCTTCAAAGCCTCGAGCGACATTGCGCCGGCTACGTCCGCCAAACGCGTTACACGTTCCGCTCGATACAACGCCAGGGCTCCGACTGCGCCCATGGCCTGAGTTCCATTCAGCAACGTCAGGCCTTCCTTCACTTCCAGTTGGAGTGGCTCGATCCCGGCACGTTTGAGCGCTTCGGCGCTGGCCAAACGTTCGCCTTTGTAGAACGCTTCGCCTTCGCCGATTGCCGCCAGCGCGAGATGGGCCAGCGGCGCCAGGTCGCCGCTCGCTCCCACGGATCCCTTCTCAGGAATCACCGGAGTTACGCCGCGCGTGAGCATCGCCGCGAGGGTCTCAACTATGACTGGACGCGCGCCGCTGAGACCGGAGGCCAGCACGTTTGCGCGCAGCAATAACATCGCCCGCGCCTCGTTCTCGGAAAGTGGATTTCCTAAACCGCACGAATGGCTGCGCACCAGGTTCAACTGCAACTCGCGCAACTGCCCCGGGTCGATGCGAACGTCGGACAACTTGCCAAAACCGGTGTTGACTCCATAAACGGTCCGGTTCTGCGCGACGATTTTTTCGACGATGGCCCGCGAAGCCTGGCAGCGCGTTCGCGCGTCAGCAGAGAGTTTTACAGTCTCCCGGCCGCTTGCAACGGCGACGATTTGATCGAGAGTAAGTGGTTGTCCGCGGAGTTCAAGCATAAAAAACAGAAGTCAGAAATCAGGAGTCAGAATTCAGAATTCAGAATTCAGGAGTCAGGAGTCAGGAGTCGGGAGTCAGAGACAAAAGTAAGAATTCCTCGCGCCTTCGCTAATAACCAGGGCCTCGACGTTTAACGCGCACCAACTCCTGACTGACTCCTGAGTCCTGAGTCCTGACTTCTGACTTCTTCTTTCTTAAAGCGCCCCGACTTCTGACTCCTGACTTCTGACTTCTGTCTTCTGTCTTTCCGGCGTTTCACTGATGTCGATTTTGCGGAACTCGCCAGTTGTCGAGCCGCTGCGAACACGCTGGCGCGCGCGTTTGGCGCGCACACTCGTACGCGGCGTGCCGGCAACTCGAGTCCAACTGGTCATCCGCTGCAAGGGTCTCAACGAAAATTGATGTTGTGGCAAAACTTCGCCGGTCGCTTCGCGCAGGCGTACGGTGCCGATGGCGAAGATTGCAATAGCTGCGTTGAAAAGTACGCCGAATACAAAGACGGCCCAGCCAGGCACAACGCCGACCGTAGCGCGATCTATGAAAGCGTTAAAGTCGCGCGCCGGCAGCGGATGGAGATACACCTTGAGATTCCAGCTAAGCGCGAGCAGCGCAAAAATCCAAAGATAATTTCGACGCAGCCGGCGACCTACTGCTTCCCATTCAGTGATGGTGAAGTGTGGTGTGATCAAATCCGCCGCCAGGTGTTCAGCCCAGGCTTCGTCCGGAGGCACACTTTCCGGCGCCAGCATCTGCGCAAAATATCCGGTCTCGATCACGCGCACGCGACTCGACCAAATCTCGTAGTAACGATAACGACGTGCTTCCATCAACAGGAAGATTGCTACCAGAATCGAGTTGATGGGAATAACGAAATGCGGATTGCTTGGTGAACTGAAAACGAATGACAGCGTCGCGCCGGCCGTAAGCACGGCCCAGTTTGTGGTTGTATCGAGCCGGTTACGCCAGGTATTAGAGCGCTGCACCTCGCCGCGATAAAAGTGAATCATCGCGGTGTTGAATTCCGCCGGAGCCATGCGGCGCATCTGGGCTGCGGCGGTGTGAGGTGGTCTTTCAGACGGTGCGATTTCGGGCGACGGTGGTGGTCGCAAACGAGCGCTCATCCGCTCGGTTGACAGCGATCCGGTTCCTTTTTGCTGGGCTTCGGTGGTCATCAGGTAGACCGGGACGGCTGGGTTCGACGAATTGATAGCGTGGTGTCCCGACTCAGAAAATAATATAGCACGCACTCAACATTCGCTCGTAGCTAAGTGCATTTAGACGCACCGCTTTTTGTAACGCAACCTGTTGATTTGCGTGTAGCGCGACATCTCTCAGGCTGCAAGAACCACTCGCTTGACAGTGTTTGAGCGCGCCACCTATAGTTAAATTTTCCGTTGTTTGACGTGATCGTTTGTAATTGTTTCTGTCATGAGCGCAGTTTTAGAAAGAGAAACAGACGCGCATTGGATGCGCCAGGCTCTTGCTGCAGCACATGAAGCTCGCGAGCGCGGCGAAGTTCCGGTCGGCGCCTGCATCGTTTCTGGTGAGGTGGTTTTAGCGCTGGCGGGAAACAGAACGCGCACGGACCAGGATCCAACCGCGCACGCGGAAATCGTGGCCTTGCGAGAAGCCGCGGCGAAGGTGAGCAACTATCGCATGACTGACGCGGTGGTTTATTCAACTATCGAGCCCTGCGTGATGTGCGCCGGCGCTTTGATACAGGCGAGAGTGAGCCGGCTCGTCTACGGCGCGCGCGACGAGCGAGCGGGAGCGGTTGAATCGCGATTTCGAGTTTGTGATACCGATTTTTTGAACCACCGAATTGACGTTACTGCGGGAGTGCTTGAAGAAGAGTGCCGAGAGATCATGCAGGAGTTCTTTCGCAGGCGACGGTAATGTCAGAACCACCTGCATTAGCGGGTGGCAGTGGTTTTGTAGCCGTGGTTTTGTAGCCGTTGAGGAAAGCCACCCACTAACGCAGGTGGTTCTGACTTAGTTTCGGAGAGGTCGCATAGTGGCTTAGTGCACCGGTCTCGAAAACCGGAGTGGGGGAAACTCCACCGTGGGTTCAAATCCCACCCTCTCCGCCAGCAAATGTCGGATTGCGAATTGCGAATTTGAAGAGTAATCGAGGTCGAGTTCGGCGCAGTCGACTCGGCCAATTCTTAAATCCGCAATTCGCAATCCGCAATTCCACGGGGAGAGGTGCAAGAGTGGTTGAATTGGCAGCACTGGAAATGCTGTGAGCGGGAAACCGTTCCGTGGGTTCGAATCCCACCCTCTCCGCCAGTTTGAAACGAGAAAAAGATTTAGTCATTTGCAGACCTTCCCGAGGTCTTTGCGTTCTTTGCGGTTCGAATTTTGTTCTTCGTAAATCAACCAGAGTATGTACCGCAAAGTCTGCAGCGGGATGAATTCCACAGATCGATCTGGATTATGAAACGAGCGGGTTTTTCCTTCATCCTTGCTTTGATAACCGTGGCCGCACTCACACAGGCCGCCTCGGGACAATCACATGTATCGCGTAAACGTGTTAAGCGAGGTTCCGTCTGTGGTAACCCGACAGTGGCGTGCAAAACTACTGCGACGTTCCAGCCTAACGACTTGCCGTTTCGTGTGCCGGAGAAGTCCGTCATCTTTGATACCGAATTGTTTTATGCAATCGTCCTGAAGAGCGTTCCCGCGGACGAAGGCGATTGCAACGTGTTTGTTCCGGAAGCGGAGCGTCTGGAAGCGCAGGGATTATTTCCCGAGCGCAAAGTGTTTGCGTCCCGGTGCGCCGACATTGAGAACCTTTTTTACACAAACGTGAATCCGAAGTTTAGAATCATGGCTATCTATGGCGGCACCACGCTCGCGGAAGCGAACGGTCTCCTGGCGGCGGTGAAGGCAACCGGAAAATTTTCCGGCGCCTACATGCGGCGAATGCGCACCGGTTTCAACGGGACCTGAGTAGGACCGACATTCCTGTCTGTACGTGTGAGAAAGATATGCGGGTTTGTGGGACTGAAGAAATTCTCGGATTGTTATCTGCATCGTAAGCTTGACGAAACCCGGACAGGCAGGAATGCCGGTCCTACTGGAGTTGTTTATGGATGACAAATTGGCTGCTGACGAAGCCCGACGATCGGTGCAACATGATTCGGTGAAGGCGCAGGTTGAAGGCGAAGTGCAGGCTGAGATTGCTGATCAAGCTCAGGCTCCGGCTGGCGGTGAGTCGCAAAGGATTCAACAGGTCGCCGGGGAGTTTCGGTCAAAGGCGGTTAACGAAGTAGTCGACACTGAGCGTGAAGTTCAGCGTGGGCGCGGCGCGGCGCGAGCTTCGCAGATCATTGATTACATCTTCTACGTGATTTACGCGTTGTTAGGCATGCGATTTCTGCTGGCGTTGCTCGCCGCGCGCAGTACCGCGGGGTTCGTTCAATTTATCGTGACTGTGACGAATCCTTTCTACGCTCCGTTTAAAGGAATCGTTGCCAGCCCGCGAACCGATCAGGGCCACACACTGTTGCTCCCGATCATCATCGCAATCATCGCTTACCTTCTGTTGCATCTGGCCATCAACGGAGTGCTCAGAATCATGGCGCATCGCAAGACACAGATTTGAGTAGGACAGACATTCCTGTCTGTCCACGGCTGGGTTAGATTAGGACGGTCGTTCTTGTCCGCAAATGTTTATCTGTTATCCTTGCTTAAGGCGGGAATAGAACTTGGACAGGCAGGAATGCCTACCCCACCTTTGACAAGTTATCAGACTTCGGGCTCCGCACAACGCAGCGCCGGTGAACCCCGCCAGGCCGGGAACGGAGCAACGGTAGCCACGCGCGCGTGTGTTGCGGGTAAGTCCGAAGTCTGGCCAAACCTGGTAAATGGTGAATAGTAAATCGTGAATGGAACTCTGGTTTCGTTCTTGAACTATTCACCATTTACTATTCACTATTTACCCCTCTTATGGCCTACCAGGTAATCGCACGCAAATGGCGCCCGCAGACTTTTGATGAAGTCACGGGACAGGAGCCAATCACCCGCACGCTGCGCAACGCCATCGAGCACCAAAGGCTCCATCACGCGTATCTTTTTTCCGGCGCGCGCGGTGTCGGCAAAACTACTACCGCGCGTTTGCTCGCGAAGGCGCTGAATTGCCATAAGGCCACACTGCCAACTGCGACTCCCTGCCGTACGGACGACCCCGACGCGTGCCCTTCGTGCAGCGAAATTTCTGAAAGCCGCTCAATCGACGTGCAGGAGATCGACGCTGCTTCGCATACGGGAATTGATAACGTTCGCGAAACGATTATCGGATCGATTGGCTTCGCACCATCGCGCGATCGCTACAAGGTCTTCGTCATCGATGAAGTGCACATGTTGTCTACCAGCTCGTTCAACGCTCTTTTGAAGACCATTGAAGAGCCACCGGCGCGCGTGGTTTTCATCATGGCCACCACCGAGCAGCACAAGGTGCCGGAGACGATATTGTCTCGCTGCCAGCAATTCGAGTTTCGCACGATCGCCGGCGCGAAAATATTTGATCGACTCCGACTAATTGCCGATGCAGAAAAGATTTCCATTCCTGACGATGCGCTCCGAGAGATAGCCCGCTCAGGCGAAGGCTCAATGCGCGACGCGCAATCCGCCTTCGATCAGGTGATCAGTTTTGCGGGCTCGGAGATCAAGAAGGAAGACGTCGAGATGGCGCTGGGCGTCACCGGTGCGGATATTCTGATTCGCGTGGTGCAGGGCATCGCCAACCACCAGCCGGCGGAGGCCCTCGCCGTGGTTGACGACGTGGTCATGCGCGGCCACGACCTGCGAAACTTTTGCCGTGACCTGTTGGCCCACTTTCGCGATCTGCTCGTTTCTAAAGTTTCAGATAGTCAGGAACTGTTGGAGTCGGCTATCTGCGATCGCGACGAACTCAAGCGTCAGTCCGAACTGTTTTCCGAAGCCGACCTGGTGCGTTTCTTCCACTCGCTTGCCGAGACGGAAACTCTCCTGAAGACTGCCGCGCACCCGCGTTACCAGTTGGAAGTTGGCCTGGTGAAGTTGATGGAGATGCGGCGGCTCGAGCCTTTGAATCAACTGATCGAGCGGCTGGCGGCGCTCGAAGAATCCGCGCGCACCGGCAAACCATCGACCGTTTCCGCAAAAACTAGTTCGGCAACAAACGCCACGAAACCGCCCGCATCCTCGTCGTCTCCGAGTGGCAGTTTCAGCGAAGCGCCATTCAGCAAAAGCAAAGCAGCAGTGACTTCGAGCGCGGCTGCTGCTTCAGGTTCGTATTCCGCCGCGGCGACGAAGACCGCGGTGGAAACTGAAGGAAAGGCTGCAAATGAAATCGGCGATAAAGCTGCGCGGGAGCCGGCGGCGGCGAGTGCGGCCACATCTTCCGATATCGGTTTCGCAGCCGGCGGGTCTGAAGTTGATCAAATCAAAGCGGCCCTGGAAAAACGGCGCAAGATGTTGTTGGTGACCGCTCTCGAGGGCGCGCTGAGCGCGACCCTGGAAGGAAATGAGTTGTGCCTGGAGTTCGCGCCGGACGCCCGGCACCTTCGCGACACGCTGGCCAAAAGCGAGAACGTCAAGATCCTGCGCGAGGTTTGCAAAGAGATCGGCGGCCGGGACTTAGGCGTACGATTTGTGATTACTGACGCTGAAGCCGGCGATGCCGCAGTCTCAGGCGCTCCCGCTTCGAAGGAAGAGACGGAGCGACGCGAGCAGCAACTCGATAAGCAACGCCTGCGCCAGCAAGCTGAGAAAGATCCAACCGTCCAACAAATGCTCCGCACCTTTCGCGGCGAGATTGTCGACGTGAAACGCGTCGACGAAAAATAGTAGACCCTCCGTTTCAATACCCTGGATCTTAGAAGTAAAGCAAACTGTTAGTTTGCTTGACGCGCTCAACTCTCTCAACTGAGTGGCAGCCCGTCGTCCGCAAACTAACAGTTTGCTTTACAATCGAGCCTCAAGAAAATTCAAGACCGGCACAGGCGCCTGTGCCGGTCTCGCGCACCA
>DASYMB010000091.1:0-7192 GCA_036009285.1 Pyrinomonadaceae bacterium
CACGATGACGAACCGCCCATTAAGACGCGTCGTCGTAACAAGCCAGTCCTGCTGCTCCCAGTAGGTCTTTCGCTTCCGGAGCAAAGTCCTCAGACGATAACCCCGTCCGGACGATCGCTCCTAAACTCTTTCGACAACACGAGAACAAAATCATGCCTGATGCTGATGGCCCAAGTGCAGAACCTGTCACGTAAGCCGAACCAACCAACAGCAGAGCCTGAAGCGCGCGCGGGCAATCACGGAACTACTACGGCTTCACTTACAAACCTAAGGAGATCATCATGACTGCAGAAGGACCAATTCCAGAAAAAGAACAGGAAGAAGAAGACAGGAAACTCCGGCAACAGCGGCTGGATCGGGCGCGAAAGATTCTGGGCACTTATTACGTAGTGCTCCCCTTTATTTTGGTTTACCTGCTCTTCAAGATCTTTCCTCCCAATCCCTGGTGGCCGACCGATTGGCGGGCCGTGCAAATGGTTTTTTTCATCCCCAAACTGAACATCTGGACCACTCTGGAAGAGAGATTGATTCTGCTGGTGATTGTCGCTGGTTTCCTCGGCAGCTATATCCATTCGGCTACGTCGTATGCCGACTTCCGTGGAAATCGCCAGTTCGCTCCGAGTTGGCTGTTGTGGTACTTGCTCAGACCTTTGATCGGTGGATCGTTGGCCCTCGTAGTTTACTTTGCAATAAGAGGAGGACTGCTCTCCGTGGTGCTTAGCGGCGGGGAAGCAAATGATGCCACGAAGATCAACCCTTTTGGCATCGCCGCTATTTCCTGTTTGACCGGAATGTTTTCGAAGCAGGCGGCGGATAAGCTGGCGGAGGTCTTTAGCACGCTCTTCAAGTCTCAAGGCGATACGGCCAGAAAAGATAGTCTGGTTCCAGGACCCAGCATCACCACCATCGATCCAACTGGAGGAGCGGTTGCCGGCGGAAACAGAATAACAATTTCGGGAACTGGCTTTGCCCTTGGAGCAAAAATATTTATTGGGGGTAAGGCTGCAACCAATATTGAGATCGTGAATGATACGACCATCAAAGCCGATGTTCCGGAAGGCGTGGCGGGCGCAGTTGACGTAGAGGTCGTGAATGAAGCCGGCCAGAAGGCGAGCAAGGCCAAGGGCTACACTTACGCGGCTGCGGAAGGTGGTCCTGACGGCGAAACGGTCGACGCTCTTGATGGGCACGACGCTCAAATTGAAGCCGACACACCGGATGAACATCTGCCGATAACAGAAGGAGGAGTGGAATAACATGGCATACTCATTAACGTGGCTACCTGAAGTGTTGAAGGCTGCGGGGTTGAAAGTCTCTCTGGATCCCGGTTGGGAAACGCGCGGCCTCGGTAACGTGGGTGATATCTTCGGTGTTATTTGCCACCACACCGGAGTCAGGAATCCGAAACAGCTCAACATGCCCACGCTCAATTCGCTCCGCAACGGACGCAAGGCGGAACCTGGACTAGCGGCTTTGCCGGGCCCTCTCGCTCAACTCGGTCTCGGGCGAGACGGGACCTATTTCGTGATCGCAGCGGGACGCGCGGCCCACGCCGGCAAGGGAAACTTCAGGGGCGTCAGCGGCAACTTGAGATTCATTGGTATCGAGGCGGAAAGCGCCGGCACCTCGAGTGAGCCCTGGCCCGATATACAGTTGGACGCTTATCACCGCGGCGTGGCGGCTATTTTGAAGCATCTCAACAAAGACGCTTCGTTCTGCGTTGGTCATAAAGAATATGCCCCCGGAAGGAAGGACGATCCGAATTTGAACATGAACGACTTCCGTTCCGCGGTCAGCGGTATCATGAACGGCGCCGCTCCCCCGCCGTCGCCAATCCCGGCGGTTGAGACCGCGCCTCCGCCGGGCACGCCCGCCCGGCCCACAACCCGCCGCCCCATGAAGGGTGATTTCGTTAAACAGGTGCAGACGAAGCTCGGCCTCGATGCGGACGGAACCTTCGGCCCCAAGACAGAAGCAGCGGTGCGCGTCTTCCAACGTGATCATGGAATGGTGGCCGACGGCATCGTCGGACCAAAGACGTGGGTTGCGCTGGATAAGGCCTGAGCTTATGCGACTCATCCTCCGCGGTCTTGTTCCCCTCTCCACAGCGGAGAGGGGTTAGGGTAAAGGTAACTGGTGCGATGCACCCCACCTTCCCACAGAAGCGGGGAGTGGAATTAGAAGCCAGTTGAAAGAATTGTCAGACCTCCCTGTTAACATTGCTATAATGCCGCGTCTTGAAACAACCGATCAGCTCTGAGTTATCAAACAACCACCACGCCGCGCTATCTCCTGAAGATTTGCGCGGCGTTTTCCTGCCGATCCCCACGCCATTCGACTCCACTGGCGCACTCGATCTGCGCGCGTTGTGTGCAAACATCGCAAAGTGGAATACGACTGGCATCAGTGGTTATGTGATGCTTGGTTCCACCGGCGAGCGAGTGCATCTCGACGAGCGGGAATACCTGGAGGTGATTGCGGCCGCGCGAGAGGAAGTGCCGGCACGGAAAGATGGTTTTACTTTTATCGCAGGCGCAGGCCAGCAGAGTACGATTGGAACCGTTCGTGAAATCAAGCGAGTCGCGGGCGCCGTAAGTGTAGATGCATTCCTGGTTATCACTCCTCACTTCTACCGTTCCAGCATCACCCAAAAAACTTTGGTCGAACACTACCTGCGGGTCGCCGACGAATCGCCCGCGCCGGTAATTCTCTACAGCATGCCGGTCCTCACTGGAATCACGATTGAATCGGAAACGGCGGCGCGTTTGAGTGAGCACGAAAATATTATCGGCATCAAAGATAGTTCTGCTGATGTCGAAAGATTAAAAGAAACCATCAAACTTGCGCCGAGAGATTTTGCTGTGTTCACCGGCAACGGAACGGTGCTCTATGAAGCACTGCGCGCCGGTGCGTGTGGTGGAATTCTGGCTGTCGGCTGCGTCGCTCCGGATGTTTGTCTGGAAATATTTCGCGCAGTTGTGTCGGGAGAAAACGAACGTTCCTCGATGTTGCAGACTAAACTGACTCCGCTCGCGCAAGCTGTGACTGTGCGCTTCGGCATCGGCGGACTCAAGGCTGCGCTTGAAATGCGGGGCTATGTCGGCGGCGCCGTGCGAGCGCCTCTGACCGCGCCGGGCGAAAACGCGCGCGAAGAGATTAGACTTTGTCTGGAAGCCGCGACACATTGAATCGCAGGGACGGAGATTGCCGTGAAGAGACCGCAAGCCAGGCGGCCGATTTTCCATATATCATTTGACGTTTCTCATTTGCCATCTAAAAGATTCCATGGCACGCGCCGAGTCATGAGGGCTTTGTTCGGCAATGACAAAAGGTGAATTCAACTTCCAAGTGCAACAGTGGAATTCGTTTTCGCTCCAGCGGAGCGAGATGTTTATAGATAATGCTATGAACCCGATACTCGCGCTCCAGCGGAGCGCAATGTTTCCGACAAATGGTACGCGAGACCACTTATGTTTCGCTCCGCTGGAGCGAGGAGAAATCTTTAGGAGGTCGCGCGTTCTATAAACATCTCGCCCCCAATGGGGCGAAGGGCAACAACGATCTGTTGCACTTCAAATCTGAATTCGCGAATGACAAATGGAAAATTTATTACCGTTCCTGGTTTCCGGGCAACTTGCTGTCGGCTGACAGACCCTCACTGGTACAAGTCGTACATCCTGCGTAAAATGCTTCCTCAGGGAGTAATCACAAATTGAGCACCGCCGAACCTGCATGTTATAGCACGCCTGAAGAATCCGGCTTGCGCGTCGAAAGTCTTTCGTTCGATCGCATCCCACATCAATCGCAACTCTTCCTTGACTATCTGCGCGACCCGATCGCGCTGCGCGAGTTTTACCCTTCGGCAGTGCGTTTTCATCACGAACTTCCGGCGCGCGCGCCTGAAGTTCTCGCCGCGCATCAGACGGATCGCAATTCGCTCTGCGACGCGCTTGCTGATATGAACGCCGCCTGGGGCGCGGGCGAGGAAACTCTGAAAAACATTCAACTGCTCCGCGACCCTGATTGTCTGGCCGTCGTTTCCGGTCAGCAGGCAGGTCTGTTTTCCGGTCCGCTCTACACGATCTACAAAGCGCTCTCGGCCGTGAAACTCGCCGGCTGCCTGAGCCAGCGAAACACAAAGGCGGTCCCCGTGTTCTGGATCGCGACTGAAGATCACGACTTTCCCGAAGTGGCAAAAGCGGAATTCATCGGCCGCGACTGTAAGTTGGCCCACGTCGAAGTCTCTCCTGAATTGCATCAGGAAGGACTACCGGTCGGTCGAGTGGTCCTCGACAGCTCTATCAATGCCGTTGTCGATCAGTTGCTCGAGCTGCTTCCCAGTTCTGAATTCACTCCGGACCTGGAAGTAGTGCTGCGCGATTCGTGGCGACCCGGGCGCTCCTATGGCGAAGCGTTCGCGCGCATGATGACTTCGCTGTTGGGACGGCACGGTCTCATTCTTCTCGATCCGCTTGATCCGCGAATGAAAGCGCTGGCAGCACCGCTCTATGCGACTGCCGCGCTTCGCGCTCACGACATTGCTACCGCGATCGAAGCGCGCAGTCGAAGACTTCTCGAGGCTGGTTACCACGCGCAGGTTACGGCGTCGGAGAATTCTTTCCCGCTCTTCATTCACGATGAAAACGGCGCGCGACACGCGTTAACTCGCGCCGCGGACGGAAGGTATATGACTAAGCAGGGCGATGAGTCGTACACGGCCCAGGAGATCGCAAACCTGGCTCTGGCCCATCCCGAACGATTTAGTCCGAACGTGACGCTGCGCGCCGTGGTCCAGGATTATCTGCTGCCCACGATCGCTTACTACGGAGGCGCGGCTGAGATCGCTTATTTCGCCCAGACCGCTGAAGTCTACCGGTTGCTTGGACGACCGACCACGCCAATTCTGCCACGCGCAAGCCTGACGATGATCGAACGACATACCGGACGCGTGTTGGAAAGATATGGGCTGACGCTCGCGGATTTGTTTGCCGGTCCGGAGAACGTTTTGAAGCGCGTGGTTGAGGAACATCTCGGAGCCGAGACCGCGAAGTCTTTCGCCAGGACCGAGAGCACGGTCAACAATGAGCTTGACGATCTGCGCGAGCAATTGCGCAGTATCGATCCCACGCTGGCGGACGCGCTCGAAACCGGCCGCCGCAAAATAAACCATCAGCTCGAGGGCTTGCGCACCCGATTCCATCGCTCTCAAATGGCTCGAGATGAGGCGGCGCACCGCCAGTTGCAGCGCGCCTTTGATCAACTATATCCAAACAAAGAGTTGCAGGAGCGACATATCAACATCACTTCGTTGCTGGCGCGCCACGGTCGCTACGTCGTCGACTGGATCTACAACGCGATCAATATCGGATCCAACGAGCATCAGATTGTGTACCTATAGAAGTCAGATGTTGGATATCAGATGTTGGATATCAGATGGTAGTTTTAGAGGAAGCTCATTGGTACCGTCTAGGTGCAGATAAAAAGCCACCGCGATCTAATAGTCTGGCAGAAAGCCATGGATTTAGTTGTGATGGTTTATCCAGACTGAAACTTTCCCTAAAACTGAGACCTATGGATTAACTAGTCAGATTCGGCGCGCAGTCACCTCCATTCCCGCTAACATTGCTGAGGGACAAGGAAGAAGACTACCCGGCGAGTATCTTTACTTCCTCAATAACGCTCGCGGTTCATCATGTGAACTCGATACACATTTAGAGGTTGCTCTTATATTAAGTTATCTCAGCAGGGAGCATCATCTCTTATTGTTTGATCATCTGCACGAAGTTGGCCGAGTACTTAACGGACTAATGCGCTCTATCGAACAATGAGTTGCTCGAACTGCCATCTGACATCTGTTCTTATGTCTAAAATCCGCGTCCTTCCCGATCACGTTGCCAACCAGATTGCCGCCGGCGAAGTCGTCGAACGGCCGGCCTCGGTGGCTAAGGAACTGGTCGAGAATGCGATTGATGCCGGCGCCAGGCGCATCGTGATAGACGTAGAAGCCGGCGGACGCAGGCTCTTGAAAGTTTCTGACGATGGCGAGGGGATGGTTAGGGACGATGCCGTTCTGGCCTTCGAACGCCACGCCACTTCCAAGCTAGCCAACTCCGAGGACCTGAGTAGTATCGCTACGCTCGGGTTTCGTGGCGAAGCCCTCGCGTCTATCGCTTCGGTGGCGCGCGTAGAACTCACCACCAAAACTGATGCCGCAGCGGGCGCGACGCGTGTTTCAATCGAAGGCGGAAAGATGCGCGACGTCAAAGACGCGGCGCACCCGCGGGGCACCACGCTCGCCGTTCGTGATCTTTTCTTCAATGTGCCTGCGCGCAGAAAGTTTTTGCGCTCGGAAGCCACCGAAAGTTTTCATCTAACTAACCTGGTGACTCACTACGCGCTCGCGCATCCGGAGATCGCGTTTACGTTGACGAACAATGGGCGCGAGGTCCTGCGCGTGGCTCCCGCCAACGATTTGCGCGAGCGTGCGTATCAGATTTTTGGAACGGAGTTTCTCGACAATCTGCTTGAGGTTGGCGGCGGGCATCCGAAGATTGCCCGCGTGAGCGGATTCGTATCCGCCCCGCGTGATCGGCGCACGTCACGCGATGCGCAATACTTATTCGTCAATGGCCGATTTGTTCGCGATCGTTTGGTTTCCCGCGCGCTTTCGGAAGGATACCGCGCCGTGTTGCCCCACGGAGTTTATCCGGCAGCGCTTTTGTTCATCGACATACCGCTGGAAGAAGTGGATGTAAATGTTCATCCGGCGAAGACTGAGGTGCGGTTTCGTCGCGCTGCGGCAGTCTCTGATGCGGTGCGCGAAGCCGTCCGCGGCGCGCTGGCGAGCGCGGGCTACGTGCGCGGTGGCACAAAAGATCAGGAGCCGCCTAACCAATCAATCGTTCAACCAACTGCACAAGAATTCGGTCAATTCACGTCGGATGAGTTTGCAGGCGCGATGTCGGCCGCGAGCGCCGCCGAGTCTAACGCAACTGGCTCATCCGAATCGGTTGCGAGTTTGAGTAGTTTAGAAAATCCAATAACTCAACCGCCCGCTACCCAACCACGCATTGAGTTCTCATCGTTGCCGAATCCAGATAACGTCCAAAGTCCAACGTCCAATGCCCAAAGTCAACTGAATACTGGGACCGCGGGCGGGCGGGGTCCCCAGACGGGTAGCCCGGCTGGGGTG
>DASYMB010000092.1:0-5372 GCA_036009285.1 Pyrinomonadaceae bacterium
GCTCTCGATTTCGCGACGCGCGTCATCAAGGTCCTGCTCTTTAGTTACACTTAAAGCTCTCCCCACATACTGCTCAAACGTGCGCTCGCCGCCGGTGACCGGACTGATCCAAAGGTTGGCGCTTCCCTCGATAAAATCCAACAGCATCTGTTCATGATTACCGCGCAGGCAGAGTACGCGCTCCGGATTTTCCTGTTGAAGTTTCATTACCAGCTCGACGCAGCCCGGAGCATCGGGACCTCTATCAATCAGGTCCCCCAAAAAAACAAGCGTGTCGGAGACTTCGTCGCGCGGAAGCATATCCAGCAGCAGACGAAGTTGGGCGCAGCGTCCGTGAACATCTCCAACAACAAAAGTCTTCATGCAGCGGTTCCCTCGCTTTTCTGAAGCGACGCCCTCACCCTTTGCATCATTTCTTTAAAACGCGGGTCGGCGTGCAGGTCAATCCAGTTTGGATCAGACTCAAACCAGAGATAGTTTTCGTTACCCAGATCGATGGCCTTTTGCAACCACTCGAGCGCCAGCACTTGCCGGCCCTGCAACAGGTAAGCGGAGGCCAGCCAGTAAGCGATGTCGTGATCGGCGGTGGCTGCTATTTTTACCCGCTCGGTAATTTGTTTGTTGGCAAGCTCGTGTTTGCCTTGCGCGCTCAAACAGGTTGCCAGAATCGGGCGTATGCCGTCCATCTTGGGATGGCGCTCGAGCACTTGTTCGAGGATGCGCGTCGCCGCGTCAACTTCGCCGCGATAGTAAAGCACGCGGCCGCGGAAAGTCTGAAGCAGCGGGTGGTCCGCTTCCAGCTCAGCGCCCTGATCGAGTTCGTGCAGCGCGTCTTCGTAGCGCTGCTGGTACATGAAGATGCGGGCGCGATGGAAACTGGTCACCACTCGTTCGTTTGGATTGAGCCGGACCATGCGGTCGAAACTCCGAAGCGCGCGTTCATAGTCGCTATCGAGCCGCGCCAGGTAGCCACGCGCAAAATGCACGCCTACATCATTGGGATACTCTTCCCGCAGTTGCTCAACTTCCTCGCGCGCCTTTGGCTTTTCACCGCGAGACATGTAGATAAAAATCATCTGCATGCGCGCTTCGAGTAGTTTGGGATCGAGCGCCAACGCCTTACTAAACTCCCCAGCGGCTTTGTCATAGTCGTGCGCTTCGCCCAACCCTTTGAGAACGCGATTCACATAGCAACTACCCAGGGCCGCGTGTGCGAGCGCAAAACGGGGATCCAATTCGATCGCGCGTTCGAAGTGATTAATGGCTGAATCCAGATCGGCGCGACTGATGGTGTGATAGATAAACTGGCCCATGCAGTGGCGGCCGCGCAGATACTCTTCCGAAGCGGCGGCATCCGTCGTCGAACCCTTGGCCAGATCAACTCTTTCATCCGGACTGAGCTCGATGCGCAAGCCGTCTACGATGTGCTGAACAATGGTGTCCTGCACGGCGATGATGTCGCTGGCATCGGCGTCGAGGCGATGGCTCCAAAGTATCTCACTCGTTCTCACGTCGAGCAGTTGCACGGTTACCCGTAAATGATCTTTGGCCCGCAGGAAACTCGCAGTCAGAATTGCGTCCACGTCCAACTCGCGCCCGACATCGCCCGGGTCATATTGCTGGCCCTGATACTTCACAATAACTGAAGACGGGCGCACCACGAGGGCGCGCACGCGAGCCAATTCCGTGATCACGGCGTCGGCGAGTGAGAACTCATAGAAGGCGGTTTCGGGATCGTTGCCTAAATTCTTGAACGGCATTATTGCCACGCTCTTCCGGTCGCGATCGCCAAACGTCGTTGGCGTTTCATGCGCATCACGCGGCGCGGAGTTGCTGCGCATCCGTCCGGAAGAACCACTCGAGCTTTCGCTGCCGGTTTTGTTTTTGAACCAGCGCAGGGCCCGGGTCACCGGTCCCTCCGGATTTGAGTGGCGCGGTACCACCGGCAACCCACTCTCATCGATAATCGCGCCGCTGGTTGTCGCAAGTTCGCGTACAACCGCGCGCAGGTCGTCGCGAAATTGCGATATCTGCTGATAACGATCGCGTGGATTCTTTTTGAGCGCGCGATTGATCATCTGCTGCAAGCGATCGGGAATCGGATAGGACCTCGCTTCATTGATCGGAGCCGGTTCCTCATGCAGCACCGCGTGACGCACGTCGACAGCGGTCTTCCCTTTGAAAGGCCAGGTGCCGGTAAGCATCTCGTAAAGCAAGACGCCGGTGGAAAAAATATCTGCCCGCGAATCGACGCGATCGCCACGAGCTTGTTCCGGCGCCGCATAGGTCGCAGTGCCGTAGGGGATGCCGACTTCGGTCAGTTCAGTGTGGTGAATCCCTGAGGTGCGCGCAGCGTCGTCGTCGAGTAATTTGGCCAGACCGAAATCGAGGACCTTCGCCTGTCCTTTGCTGGTCACCATAACGTTGCCGGCCTTGATGTCGCGGTGAATGATGCCCTGCGCATGGGCCACGGCGAGCGCATCAGTCACTTGAATCGCGATCGACAAAGCACTCTCGAGCTGCAAAGGCTTGCCGTTTACTAACTGGCGCACGTTGCGCCCGGGTATGTACTGCATCGCGATGAAGTGGATGCCGTCGATCACATTCAGATCGAAAATTGTGCAGATGTTGGCATGGTCCAGAGAGGATGCCAGCCGCGCCTCGCGCTCGAAGCGTTTCACGTTTGCTTCTTTGGCCAGCAACTCTTCAGGCAGGACTTTGATCACGACCGTGCGGCCAAGTTTGGAGTCAACCGCTTTATAGACCGTTCCCTGTCCGCCCGCGCCGAGCTTCTCGAGAATCTTGTAATTCCCTAACGTAGTTCCAACCATGAGGTTTGATCGCTTACGCCTTATTTAACTCCCAATGCTTGCCGCGCCGCAACCTGATAGAGATTGCATTCGAAGTCGCCGAAAGGGCGCGACACTATCACACGTCAATAAAAGTGAACAGGATTAATCGCTTTTGGAGTGCGGTGACCTGTCACCGCTTTGGTCGGCTGCGACCTGTCGCAGCCGTGTAGAATGAATTCATTGCACGAAACGGCGTCAAGCCGCCGCAGGCAAAAGCGGTGACAGGTCACCGCACTCCAAATAGCCCGTATCACTCCAAACAGCCCATTGCCTTCCGGCCCATCCGGCGTTATCTTTTGCCCACAAAGTTTTGATCGTCTCCCCGCCCGTAGCCATGCGAATAAAAATCACAGTTGCTTTGTCACTTTTCTGCGTTTCGTTGTTGCTGCTCAGCTCTTCGTCTGTCGTAGCGCAAGTCTCCGAGAAGGAGAAGCAGGAAAAAGAAGCGGAGCGAAAGCAACAACTGCAGCGCCAGGCTTACGTGCTGGTGGAGGAAATCGCCAACGGCGCACTCAGTCTGAAGTTACCGGAGAACCGTTCGTATATTTTAGCGGCGGCGGCGGACTTGCTTTGGGACCACGACGAACCGCGCGCGCGCAATCTCTTTTGGGATGCAGTCAACACACTTAACTTGATGGTCACGCCGGCGAGCAACGAGTCGAGGGAAAAGGGTTCGAAGCCCTCCGCGAAAGAAAAAGAACGAGCGGCGAGTTTGTATTACGAGGTCTTCGCGCTGCGCCAGAGAATGTTACGCCAGGTGGCTCGACGCAATCCGCAATTCGCGCTCGACATGTTGCGCAGTTCGCGTCAACCGGAGCTCGAATCGCCGAGTCCGGGCTTCCTCGGACAGGACGATCGCGAGTTGGAACAGCAGATCGCCGCTGAAGTCGCCGCGCGCGATCCCGTGCGGGCGTTGCAGTTGGCCCGCGAGAGTTTGGCTAAAGGTCTCTCGTTTCAACTGTTCGATCTCCTGTACCGGCTCAACCAGAAAGACGCCGAACTCGGGACGAAGTTTGCCGGCGACATCATAGACAAACTGCGCGGACGGAATCTGGCGACGGATATGTATGGCGGGCGCACCGCCATTTCACTTTTGACTTTCAGCCGCGCTCCAACCCCTCCAAATGTTGCTCCCGAAAAGGTCCCGCACTCCGCCCGCTGGTCCCAGCTTAAACTCACTGAGGATCAACGGCGCGATCTGGTCGAGATGATTACGAATGCCGCGCTCAGCGGCGGGGCAAATGGAAATCTTCTTTTCGGTATCGATGAAGTCATGCCGGAGATCGAGCAATTTACTCCCGAGCGCGTGGGCATGTTGCAAAGAAAGCTTGCCGCCTTTAACCAGACACTCAACAAGGAACAGAAGCTATCGGGTGAATATAATTCGCTATATCGAAACGGCACGCCTGAGGAGATGCTTAAGTTAGCGAGCCAAGCTTCGGACGATGACCGCGAGTGGATGCAGCATGAAGCGGTCGTTATGGCGGTGATGCGCAAGCGTGCTGGTGCGCTGCGCGAGTTTGTTAACACCGAAATCGAAGATGAAGGGCGAAGAAAAGTCCTGCTTGA
This sequence comes from Pyrinomonadaceae bacterium, assembly GCA_036009285.1. Classification (GTDB taxonomy): domain Bacteria; phylum Acidobacteriota; class Blastocatellia; order Pyrinomonadales; family Pyrinomonadaceae; genus PSRF01. Next base: position 4,422 of record DASYMB010000092.1, read on the forward strand.
TACGCTCGATGGAGAACAGATCGACTACGCGGTAAACAAGGGCAATGCCGAAGAACTGCGAAAGCTGCTGCCTACCGTGCGGCTCAAAGAGCAACGCGCGCGGGCCATGGCCGAGATAGCTATCGTCATGGAAAAGAATGGCGGTCACGACGAAGCTTTGAAGTTGTTGGATGAAGCCCAAACCATGATCAAGACCGATCTCAACAGCGAGACGCAGACTAACGCCCTGCTCACGCTCGTGGCTGGTTACGCTTTGGTTGAACCAGGAAAAGCCTTCAGCATAGTTGAAAGAGTTATCGACCGCGCAAACGACGAGATCGCAAAGGCGTTGTTGTTGGATAAAATTGCCGGAAGCGGCGCGGTGAAAAAAGGGGAGATTAAGTTGCAGCAGTACGGGATGATGCCGGTTGATTTTGCAGTATTTAAGTATGGAAAAGGCGTGGCCGCGCTGGCGAACGCGGATTTCGATCGCACCAAAGCCGCCGCCGATCGTTTTCAAAAAAATGAGCTAAGGCTAATGGTGCGCCTACTGCTGGTCCAGGCGCTGCTGCGCAGCGACAGCTCCGACCAGGCAGAAGCCCGACCGTAAGGAAGGGCTCAGAAGACGCATCCGAATCCCCGATTAAGCCCGCCCTTAGAGTCAGCTTCCGCTGCACCTTACAGGGCCCTCCCCCATGGTCGGGCTTCTGCTTGGCTTCTGCCAGACTATTGTGCCCGCCCCATTTGCCAGAGCATATAGGCGTAGTCGAACGCAACCTCGTGAAGGAAATCGTAACGGCCGGACGAGCCGCCGTGGCCGGCGCCCATGTTAGCTTTCAGCAGCAGTGGATTGTTGTCAGTCTTCATCGTGCGGATGCGCGCCACCAGCTTTGCGCCTTCCCAATACGGCACCTGGCTGTCGTTGAGCGAAACCTTCACCAGCATCGACGGATAGTTCTTGCGCCCGACGTT
>DASYMB010000093.1:0-5690 GCA_036009285.1 Pyrinomonadaceae bacterium
GGAATGATTGAAAACGCGATCGGCGATACGACTGATCCCGATGCCAAGATGCGCGCGATCGAGGAGTACTCGGCGGAGTGTTCGATCATCAAGGTAGCACTTTCCGAGTCGTGCGATTATCTCGCCGATGAGATGGTCCAAATTTACGGCGGCTACGGCTACTCGGCTGATTATCCGGCGGAGCGCGCCTACCGCGACTCGCGCATTAACCGCATCTTTGAAGGCACCAACGAAATCAATCGCATGTTGATTCCGGGCCGCCTGATGAAGAGCGCCCTCAGCGGCAAGCTCGCTTTGTTGCCGGCGGCGCAGGCGTTGATGGATGAAATACTAACGCCGCAGATGGCCGGGTTTGACGACGACGAAGGCCTGCTGGCGGCCGAACAGAAGCTGGCAAAAAACGCTAAGAAGGTTGGCTTGATGACGCTCGGCACCGCCGCGCAGAAGTACATGATGACGCTGGGCGATCAGCAGGAGATTCTGATCGGTATTGCCGACATCATCATGGATGCTTACGCGATGGAGTCGGCAATCCTGCGCGCGCAGAAGCTCGCCGGCTCACAGGGCGACGAGGCGGCGGCCAGATACGTCGACATGACGCGAGTGTTCTGCAACGACGCGGTCGAACGCATTGATGCGCGGGCGAAGAACACCCTCGCGGGAATGGCCGAAGGCGATGAGTTGCGCACGCTGCTGGCGGCTCTGCGACGGTTTACAAAACTGACGCCAGTGAACACGATTGCCGCGCGGCAACGCATTGCCGATGTGATGATCGAAGCGAATAAGTACGTGTACTAAAACATTGCCGATTGCCGATTGCCAACTGAAAAGAGGAGCCTCGATCTTAGTTCTCGGCTGCGGCTTTCAAGTCGTTCACTCAACACTCGGGATCAGCAGACGAGTCGCCGAGTAAGAAGTTCAAATTGGCAATCGGCAATCGAAAATAGGCAATGAAAATCATTCCCATCTCGCTGCCGACGCCGTTCTACATTGGCCCGGTGAACGTCTATTTGATCGCGGAAGATCCGGTAACGCTGATCGACACCGGTCCGAAAACCAAAGAAGCCAACGACGCCCTCCACGAAGGACTACGAAAGGCGCGCATTCGCGTCTCCGACATCCGTCGCATTGTGCTCACTCACGCGCATGAGGACCACTGTGGACTTGCCCGCTCAGTACGTGATCAAGCGAAGGATGCAGAAGTCCTGGTCCATTCATGGGAGACCGGACACCGCATCGGCCGGCTCGAGTATGAGGAGCATCGCACACTCTTAGTGCGCGCGGGTGTGCCGCCCGAAGAGATCGAAACGATGCGCAAGATGTATGAGGGCGTGCGGCAGTATGCCGACTCGTTCGAGGCTAATGAATACAATGAACTTCGCGACGAGGAGGAACTCGAGTTTGAGACCGGCACTCTGCGCATTGTGCACACGCCCGGCCACACGCCCGGTTCATGTTCGTTTGTGCGCGAAGCGGACCGCACCGTGATAGCCGGCGACTGCGTGCTTAAGCGGATCACCCCGAATCCGATTCTTTCGCCTGACCCCATCGACCCCGCAAAGCGTTTCGCCTCCCTCGCGGAATATCTGGTCAGCCTGGCGCGCCTGCGCACGTTCGCTCCAACGCTCGTGCATGGCGGACACGGCGAGCCGGTGCACGACTTCGAAGAGTTGTTCAACCGCTATCTCCGCGCGATCCGTGAGCGACAAGCTAACGTGATTCGCCTCCTGCCAAAAGCTGGAGCGACTGCCTGGGAAATAGCGCGGCAGATGTTCCCCGAGACCGACGATGTTCACCGCTTTCTTTCCGTTTCCGAGGCGGTGGCGCACCTGGACCTGGCGCATTCCGAAGGGAAGATCGAGGTTGAACTGGGCGACGGAAAAGAAGTGTATCGACCAATCTCAACTCACTAACCCAAGATGCCGAGAACGCCAAGAGAACGAGGGTAAAAGGGGAAAGGGTAAGACGGAAACTCCTGTGCCCGCCCTTGCTCGTTCCCCTTTACCCATTCCCCTTTTTCCCAGTTAGTTCCCGTCTACCTTTTTGGAACCCGAATCTCCGGCTCGCGTGTAACTCCTAAAATCTATCCGGAGGACTCTCTCTGTTATGACTCTTAAGAATGCCTTTTATTTACTGATCTCCCTGCTTTTGACCGGCGGCATTGCGCTCGCGCAACAGGCTGCGCCGGCTCCGCCGCCAGACGCGCCGTTGCTGCCGCACGGGCCGGAGGATGCCCCCACGGCGTTTTCATTTTTCCTGGCCGGCGGTAGTTTTCTCGGCGTCCATGCGGAAGACATCAACAAGGAAAACATGGCGCGTTACGGCATGCGCGAAGCTCGCGGCGTCGGGGTCACACAAGTTATTAAAGACAGCCCGGCGGAAAAAGCGGGGCTAAAGAAAGACGATGTTATCGTGCGGTTTGAGGGCGACAGTGTTACCAGCGTTCGCAAACTTACTCGGCTGGTGTCGGAAGTCGCGCCTGATCAAACCGTGAAGCTGGGCATCAGTCGCGGCGGCGGTGAACAGGAAGTCGCGGTCACCATCGGCAAGCGCAACGAGTCGATGAATGCGATTCAGCATTTCGACTTCAAGGACTTCAAGGATTTAGACAAACTAAAAGGACTCGACAAGCTACAGGGGCTCGACAAGTTACAGGGGCTGGATCGATTAAATGAACTTGAAGTGATGCCGCCGGGAGCGAACGTTTGGAAGTGGCAGGGACAGGGACCAGGAAAAGATGGAATGGTCTTCGCATTTGGTAACCACCGCCGTATCGGAGTCGGCACCATGCAATTGACCAAACAACTCGCCGATTATTTTGGCATCGGCGATGGCAAGGGGGTGTTGGTTACTTCCGTTGCGGAGGATAGTCCCGCCGCGAAGGCTGGTCTAAAGGCCGGCGACGTTATCACTGCAATTGACGGCGAGAAGGTTGAAGGCGCCGGAGATGTGGCCCGCGGAATCAACAAGAAGAAAGACGGCGATGTCACGCTTACCGTAATCCGCAACAAGAACCAGCGGACTATTACGGTGACGCCGAAGGAAGCACCAGCTCCGCAGCCCGGCGTTATAGGGCAGGGAGGGCGCAGGATCGTTATTCCTCGGGTGGAACTTGGTGAGATACCGGAAATGAATATTCAGATTCCGCGGATCGAGCTGCCGACTACGCCGGAGATCAATGTGGTACTACCGCGGAAGATCAAAGGACCGCGGGTGCGCGTGATCAGAGCAGGATCCGAGTGGCCGATCTGAACTGTAGGACAAACATTCTGTCTGTCCTCGCTTCGCTTTGACTAGATCTAACTGCAACGGCAAAAATCTGCTTTCGCCGTGTACTTGAATTACCTATCGACAAAAAGCGGACAGGCAGGAATGCCTGTCCTACTTATTTGCGGGCGGCAATTTTTTCTTGCCTTCGATGGCGTCGTTGTAGGCGCCTCCGGGAACGAAACCAATTCTGATCGCCTCATCGAATTCTTTTGCAGCTTCGGCATTATTCTCGAGAAAAGCGTGAATCCTTCCCATGGCCTCATGAGCGCGAGAAATCAGGGCGCGGTCCGTTTCCGAAGATGAAGCTTCTACCGCCAGGCGATAGTTTCCCAGCGCACGTTTCAGTCGTTCAGCTTGCACGTCTTCATCGATAGCGTCGGCCGCAGCCAGGCTTGCCGTCTGGGCGAGCGCAAAGAATATGCGTGGCTCGCGCGAATAGTCCTTTAACAAATCCTTCAAACGTACCTCGGCATTGTTGTAATCCTTGAGTCGGAGAGTTTGTTCTATCTCGCCAAGCTTCTTAACCAGGAGCGCGGCTTTTGCGTTATCAGCTTCCGAGTAAACCGGATTGTCTGCTTCAGCTTGTCTGGCTGAGAGGCGCGCCTGCCGAGCGGCCAGCGCTCGCTGGCGGGTTTGGGAATTTTCTGTTAACCGGCGGCCTTCCTTGGCGGGATCAAACGAGGCGATCATGTCCGCAAAAAAACTGGCGACATCAAAACCCGAGCTTTCGATACCTTTTAACTGATCGGCGAAATAGAACGCGAGTATGGCGCCGTGTTCGTAATCATCGGCCAGGCGCGCCACTGTTTCATCCTCAACCGCCTTGGCGTTGGCGGTAAACTCTTTGCCGATCGCCTGGCGTGACGCCTCGTCTGTCGCAGTTGCGAGTCTGGCACGTGCGTCAAGGTTGAGGCTTTCGAGTCTTCTTGCTTCTTCGTAGCGTGCATCAGCCGCCGCCACGAGGGAGCGCGAGACCGCAATAAAAACATCCGGGCTGACCGCAGCGCCGGATTTTTCTCTTTCCGCAATTATGAGTTTGATCTGATCGCGTCGGGCCGCAATTTCGCGGTTGAATCGCAGCATCAGCGGATCGACGATGTATTGCAAATAGCCGCGCCGCAGTTCAGATGATGCCGGATCAGTCCCCTCCGGGACCACTACGTAATACTCGTCACCAATCACGCGAAAGTTAATTGCCCCCGGTGCACCCAGAAGATCGGTAACAATATAAAAGTGGCGCGGGTGCTCGCGCGTTGTGTAATTCTTAGGCGCATTCTTCTTCGGCGTGGTTGCTGGTCTAACCAGCACGCGCTCCAGCGAACTGGTGATCGGACGCGTGTGCAAATACGACAACACGGCCCGGACCATTTCCGCTGTTGGCTTCCGCAGGCGGTCGCCTTCAGCCTGATAAGCGCGCGTATAACTGGGAAGATTTTCTTCAATGTTCGACCGGCGATAGAATTCCTTAACGAGGGGCGCAAAATCCAGTACTTCAAGCAGACTGCTGGGCAGATCTTCGGATCGCGCGGGCGCTTCAAGCGTGGGCGGGGGGCCAAGTGCGAAGGCCAGCGAGATATACCGCGCCGCCTGATCGGCAGCCGTGGCCGGGGCGGGAAGTTTGTTGCGCTCGTAAAAGGCGTGTAAACGGTTGCGCAGATCCGGATCAAGGCCCGCGAGATCTTTTCTAACCTGCGCGCGAAAAGCTGAAGGCTCGGCGCCGGCCACTACTGGATCAAAGCCCGCCGCTTCCAGCGCCGCCATCATTACTATCAGGCGCGGTTCAGGTTGGAAGTTAACGCCGTAGTCCGCCAGGTCGAAAGCAACCGCGGCGCGATCTGCAATCGGTGCCGGCGTTGGACTAGCGCTCGCGCGCGGGCGCCCTGCAGAACCGGACGGGGGCTGCGTTTGCGAATAAGCACCGGTGCAAACGCAAACCAAAAGAATAGTGAATGAAATGATCTGCTTCATAAGTTCGTTATATTAATTGATTGATTATTTCGGTTTGGCTTTTCGCGCTTGCTGTCCGGGATTGTTAAAGATGCGGAGCACGGCCAAAACGGATGCCACGCGCCTGGCGTTAAGCCAACTAATTCACCGCTTTCGAGCGTTTACGAGATCGCAACAGCGACGATGTTACTGGATAAGCAATGAGCGAACAAACCACCGAAAGTATCATCCCGCCTATCGTAAAGGGCCAAACAACGTCCCAACTTTCGCGAAACAACTTGCGGTAGTAAGCGGCAGTTAAGAGGTGCGGGTGCTTCAGAAGTTCCATTCCGGCCGCGGGAATTCGGAGCGGGCGACCGAGAATAAAGGCGCCTAAGGCGTATGAGACAACGATAATGGGAGCGAATGTAAGGAAGGGGTTGTTCAGGAATGTTCCGCTGTAAATAGCAATTTTGTTGAAGCGAAAAAGAAAA
>DASYMB010000094.1:0-5572 GCA_036009285.1 Pyrinomonadaceae bacterium
ATATTCTGCTGCGGAATACCGACGCCGTTATCACTCACTTCAACCAGCACATATTTCCCATTTGCTTTGCTGCAGATTTTTAATAGACCACCTTCCGGCATCGCGTCTATCGCGTTAGTCGCGAGGGCAATCACCGCCTGCTGCAACTGTCCGGCGTCGCCGGAAATTGGCGGCAAGTCAGCGGGCGTGTCGATTTCAAAATCCACTTTCTCTCCGCGTCGTTGATGTGACAGCAGTCTGGTCGCGGAGGATATTACATCAGCCAGGTCGACGAGTACGTGCGCGGTTGCACGAGTGCGACTGAAATCCAATAGCCCGTTGGTGATCATCTTACAACGGAAGGCTTCGCTGCGAATCAATCCCAGGTACTCGCGCAGATCGTCGAGCGCTGCCGACTCTTTAAACTCGCCTTCGCTCACCCGCGATTCGAGCGCCTCCGCGCAGGCAGAGATCGTAGCCAGGGGATTATTTATCTCATGGACCACGCCCGCCGCCAGCCGTCCGATCGCCGCGAGCTTTTCAGCGCGAGCGACGGCGCGACTCGCTTCCACGCGCGCCGTGATCTCTTCGCCAATCGTGATGACATGCGACACCGCGCCGCTGCGATCAATCCACATCGGAATCTTGCTTATTAACCAATGTTTCATTTCCCCGTTTGCCGCCGCGGTTGCATGTTCGATGCGTTGAATTTTTCCGCTTTCAAAGACGCCGGCGAATTCGGCTTCCAACAGTTCGCGTTTCTGACGAGTCAGGACGGCGAAGATATTTTTTCCCAGCACTGAACCACGCGGGATGCCAAGCTCGCCGAGCTCACGGTTGCGGTTCCAGGCAACAATCTCGTAGTTGCGATCGATGGCGTAAAGCGAAAGCGGCAGGCTGTCGATAATTGCTTCGATGAAGCGCCGTTGGGCTTGCACTTCCGCAGTACGTCGTTCCACTTCAATCGTCAAATTTGCCGAGGCATCGCGTGCAGCCTGGTAAAGACTCGAGATGTGAGCGGCGAGTGCGACCTGTTGTGCGGCCGCATCAACCAGCCGGCAGACGGTGTCCTCGCAATCTTCGCGCTTGTCGAAAGCTACGATCAACGCGCCCTTCGTACGGCCGCCAAACCTGAGCGGCGCCGCATACTCGATCGCGTGCGCTTCGTCACGCAACAGGAATTTGTTCTGATCGCTAATGAGCACCGCCACGCTCGATGAGGTGGACGACGCCACCCAACTCTTTAACTGATCAACCTGCATCAATGCCGGACCTTCAGCGCTGCCTTCGCGATCGAATACACAGGTCGCTTCGCTTTCGTCGCCGAGACTAATGTAGGCCGCACACATTGCGGCGCCGGTACCTTCGTAAGTTGCTCCGGCGACACGGCGCACTAACTGTTCGGGCTCCAGCGTGCGCAGTAATCCGCGGCCCAGGTCGGCCAAAAACCTCAACTCACGATTGCTGCCGATGAGTTCCCATTCTCTTTGTGCTGCGCGCAAGTGGGCCGTCGATCGCGAAAGAATTTCGGCTGCAGATGAAGAGCGTGCGATGTAGTCGTCAGCGCCTGCTGCAAACGCTTCGAGCTTTTGGCTGTCCGCATCGTCACCCGACAGGGCGATCACGGGCAGCTTGCTGGTTGCAGTTTGCGCGCGCAACAAACGGCAAAGCGCCAGCCCATCAACTCCAGGTAGCGCGAGATCGACCACGACCAGGTCGCACGGATCTGTCTTAAGGAGACGCAGCGCAGACGTGGTGTCCTCGGCGCTCAATGCACGGTAGCCGGCGTTTTCGAAAATACTGCGCAGGTGCTCTCGCGTGTTGATGTCGTCGTCAACAACGAGAACGGCAGCAGTCTGTGGCGGGTTAATGGCAGAAGGCATGCAGTCAATCCTGAAATGCGTGGCCGGTCTGGGTGACCTCGAGCCCGGAGCCTGCGCGGTCTGGTTCTCATCGAACCAAGCTCACATCTCCTCACAGCGATTGAAAGCGATGCAGAAAGGAATGTCAAGACTATTGAATTGTAGAGGGGTGGTTCTCTTCGGTATTCAAGCCTACATCTGAAATCGGACCGGCCCTTTGCTGCCAAGCTTCGGCTCACAACGCAAGCTCTCACTGGGACCGGGAGCGCCCTCGCCCACAAATGAGCCCAAAGCGCGAACAACGACCCTCTTAAGCTAAAAGCTCTCGAATGACTGCGCGGGTAGCGGGCGAGGGCGCCCGCGGTCCCAATGAAGAGTTTGAGTGCAGGCTAGTTCACCGAGACTAAGAGGTCGTCGAATTCCAAGAGGTTGTCGTTTTGAAATCTATCGGGAGTTAAAGCGGGCTCAGCCTTCTGCGACATCTTGTCGAGCTTGTGACCGGACTTGGCGCGATACATCGCCTGGTCGGCGGCGACGAGCAGTTGGTCCAGAGTTTCGCCTTCGACGCCATACGTCGCAGTGCCTACGCTGATTCCCACACGCGCCTTGCCGCCGCCACGAACGTGCAGCGTAAACTCGGAAACTGCGGTCTCGATTCGCTGTCTCAAGTCTTCAACCTGATTTCCCACCAGCTCCTGCACAATCGCTACAAACTCATCGCCGGCGTAACGCGCCAGAAAATCGTATTCGCGAAGCTGCCCCTGAATGATTCGCCCCATCTCGCGCAGCATCTTGTCGCCAACCTTATGTCCAAAAGTATCGTTGACGATTTTAAAATCATCGAGGTCAAGCATGACTACCTGGAACGGACGAGCGTTGCGCCGCGCGCGCGAAGATTCCTCATCAAAACGCAAAGCCATGTAGCGCGCGTTTGGTAAGCCGGTCAACGGATCGGTAAGCGCATTCGATTCGGCCTGCGCGTGTTGCGTCGCATTCGACAATGCGTCTGAGGCCAACCTCGTGACCGTTTCCAGCAAACGCATGTGGTCGTCCGTATACTGGTCCAACTCCGCGGAATAGACAGACAAGGCGCCCAACAACATATCGTCTTTGAACAGCGGGAGAGAGGCCATGGCGCGATATTCGTGTTCGATCTCGAGTCCGGCAAAATCAAGGCTGGGATGAAGTTGATTGATCGGACTTCGGTTCGCCAGGGCAAATCCGGTGACGCCTTCACCCGGCGCAAAACATTTGGTCGCCAGCAACTGAGCGTTTCTTCCGGCGACATGCGCGGGCCGCGCGTAGCCCTTCAACTCGTCGTAGAGATAGACGACGCAAGTATCAAACGGCACCACCTGTCCGACCTTGTCCACCAGGACCTCTATCGTATTGCGAACGTCGAGAGACGAGCCGAAGGTGCGCGCTATTTCATATAACGCGTAGACCTCCTGGTGCGCGCTCTTGATTTGGTCGTAAGCCATGAAAGCTCCGCGCTCGCGAGTCTGGGCCATATCAACTTCGGTTAGCGCCAACGGTTGGCGCGCGTCGGTGGGCGGAAGTTGCTGAGGCAGACCAACTGCGGCGATCTGCGCTTCGAACCAGGGCAGATTTTCTATGAACAATTCCACGACACGCGGATCGAAATGATTACCTGAACCACGCAAGAGAAAAGCGATTGCCTCGTCGCGCGTCATGCCGCGACGGAAAGGACGATCCTCTCTTACTGAGTCGAAACAATCGACCACGGAAATAATGCGCGCGGTGATTGGTATTTGTTCGGCCTTGAGCCCGTCGGGATAGCCGAGCCCGTCCCACTGCTCATGATGGTGACGCACTATAGGCATGACGGGATAGGGAAACTCCACCCGACTGAGAATTTGCGCGCCCACCGTGGTGTGGATCTTCATTTTCTCAAACTCAGCCGGAGTCAGGCGTCCGGGTTTGTTTATGATGTGCGCGGGAACGGCAAGTTTTCCAATGTCGTGAAGCAACGCTCCCGCTTTCAGAGCGGCAATTTCGGCACTCGACAAGCCGAGTACCTGGCCCAGGCCGGCAGCATAGATTTGCACGCGCCGCACGTGGCAATGCGTAGTCTGATCCTTGGCGTCGATCGCGGTTGCGAGCGCTTCGGCAGTGGCGAAATGGATGCGGCTCAACTCTTCAGTCTCGCGCGTTTTGGCGTTAAGACGGGCCCAGGCAAGCCGAATGATTTGCGCGCCGGCGAATATGGTTATGGTCAACAGCGCCAGTGAAAACGCCTGATGAATTGCCCACGCAGCAATGAAAGCGGCGCCGGCAACAATGAAAAGCCGGTAGCGTTTTGCGGGGCGATTTTTTTCCGGCAGGTAGTCAGTCAGGTCGAGCAGGCTCATTCACGCTCCTCAACAGTACTGCGAACTCTATAAAAACTTTTAGACCCTCATACCCTTTTCCGCGCGCGACCGATTATTTGTCGGTCGGTTTAGCGGCCGGAAACAAAGCTGAGGGCAAATCAGCTTTGCTTCCGACCATTGTGCGGGGCAAGCGGGCAAGCTCCAGGGCTTGCCTTGCTGGGTGAGAGTCTTTTCAAAATTGAACGGCCGTCACGTGCTTGCCATTCAATCGTGGAACTTGTAGCGGCTCGGGCTCCGTGCGGAGAGCCCGTGAAGCTTTGCGCCTCTCAGCCGCGCAAATCTGTTTTCAATTGTCGTGCCGTACGAGAAACTGGTGACTGATTCGGCCAAAGTGAGAGTTGCTGAGGAATTTTCGCGGCGTGATCAATTATCTGAGCGCAACGATTGGAGACGATCATCAGTCTGACAGGTCAAAGTGAGGACTTCAGTCAACCTGAGCAACCGTACTGATGCAGTGGATTGGTTGAGCTGTTAGAGCTAACGATTGCGCACTCAACTGGGTGGCATGAAGTCGGTACCACCTCGCGGTAGCGGGTGGATGCCTCTTCCATTGCACAACGTTAATGCTTGAAGGCCGTTGTGTAGTGTTCCGAATCTACAACCCACTCGCTACCGCGAGGTGGTACTGACCTCATGCCACAGCAAGAAATGAATGGTCTGCGTTTGAAAAATCGACGCTGGTAGCCACACTGGATCAGTGCCTTCGCATCGCTCGGTTGACAAAGGTTCACGCGAGCGGGCACCCTTCGTCCTACGTCAAAACAGCGCGCGACTCGAGTCGCCGATTACATAGTGCACTTGGCCGTCAGCGAGGCGGACAAGTCCGCTTTCTAAACGATCTTTTGCGAAGGCTGTTGCGGTATTGCTCTGCGTTCTTATCATTCATTACTCGACACTTTTAAGCGAATAGAGTGCAACACCCAACCAGCAAACCTCCAGAGACCACCCGGCCTGCCGGTTACATCGAACTGCTTCGCGGGAATCGCAGCTTTCGTCAGGTATGGCTGGGCCAGGTGGTCAGCCAAATGGGCGATTGGTTTGACACCATCGCCCTCTACACAATCATTCTCAACCTGACGGGATCGGGCCGCGCTATCGGTCTGCTGATGGTCGCTCGTTTCGTGCCGAGCTTCGTGTTCGGTTCGCTTTCCGGGGTAGTCGCCGACCGGTTTAGTCGCCGCTCGATCATGATCGTTTCCGATCTGTTGCGCGCCGTCGTGGTATTGGGCTTTCTATTTGTTCGCCGCGCCGATCAGTTGTGGATCATCTATTTTCTAACCGTATTGCAGCTCGGGCTCTCAACGTTTTTCGAACCAGCCAAGACCGCGGCGATTCCCT
>DASYMB010000095.1:0-3428 GCA_036009285.1 Pyrinomonadaceae bacterium
ATTCTCGAAAAGCTCGGCGTGGGCGGGCAAGGCACGGTCTATAAAGCCACTGACGGAAAACTCGGCCGGACCGTGGTGGTCAAAGTTTTGCCGGCCGAGTTAACCGCAAGAGAAGCAAACCTGCGCCGTTTTGAACGCGAAGCGCGGCTGGCTTCCTCTCTCGACCATCCCAACATCTGCACTATCTTCGATCTCGACGAAGCCGAGGGACATCACTTCATCGCAATGCAATACGTTGAAGGGCGGAACGTGCGGCAACTGGTAAACGGTCATCCGCTCGAGTTGAAAAGCGCGCTGCTAATCGCCATCCAGGTCACCGACGCGCTCGCCGCTGCCCACGCGCGAGACATCATTCATCGCGACATCAAGTCAGGGAACGTGATGGTCACGCCTGCGGGACAAGTGAAGATACTGGATTTCGGCCTGGCAAAGTTGCTCGACGACACCGACGATAGTTCCAAGTCCACAATTCATCGTACCGACCTAACCGAAGTTGGCGTGCCTTACGGTACCGCAACTTACGCTGCGCCCGAACAGGCGCGCGGCGATCGGGTCGACAAGCGGGCCGACATTTTTTCCACCGGCGTTTTGCTTTACGAGATGCTTACCGGCACCTGGCCCTTTCGCGGCAAGACGACCATCGATGTCAGGCACGCGGTGCTTCATGATGCGCCTGTGCCCGTGGCCGAACTTCGCAAGGAGCCGATTCCTCCGCGCCTGCAACAAATCCTTGATCGGTGCATTGAGAAGGAACCGCGCAATCGTTATCAGAAGATGGAAGACCTGCGCGACGATCTGCGCAGTGTGTTGCGGGAGTTTTCGTCTAGTGAAACTACCGGCCAGCCGTTTACGAGCGTCGCGCCGGAGCCGGCCCGGCACATGGCCGGCGCGAGTTCAGTATCGAGGGCCATGCGCTGGCTAACGGGCCGAGGCAAATCCGAATCGACTTCCGCTCCGGGCATGGCCACGCCGACGAAGCCCACCATTCACGAAACTCCTTTCACAACCATTGCCGATCCGGAGAAGAAGAGTCTGGCCATCCTGTGCTTCCGCAATTTGAGCAACGATCCGGCCTCGAGTTTTTACGAGTTCTCGCTTGCCGATGCGGTGATAACTGAACTCGCGCGCGTGCGTTCGCTCCTTGTAAGACCCTCGTCAGTGATCGCTAAATATCAGGGACAGCAGATGGACCCGCGCGACATCGGCAAGGAGTTGCGCGTCAACGCCGTGCTGACTGCAGGCTTTATTCATGCTGGCGGACGGTTCCGCGTCACGGCGCAGCTATTGGACGTCGGCACGGGCGACATACTTTGGAGCGATCGGATAGACACCTCCACAGAAGACATCATCGCGGTGCAGGACGAGATCGCGCAAAAAATTGTCGAAGGGTTACGGCTCGAGCTTAGCCCCGCGGAGCAGGACGGAATCGCGAAACCTTCGACGCAAAACGCCGCGGCCTACGAACAATACCTGCGCGGCCGCGATCTGTTCGCGCGTTTTATTTTCCGCACCATCGCTCCCGAGGATTGCGACGCGGCCATCGAACATTTCCAACACGCAATCGAACTCGATCCCAACTTCGCGCTCGCGCTTGACGGTCTCGGCGCTTCATACGTCAATCGGGTCCACAAGGGCTTTGGCGGCGCCGAGGATTATGAGCGCGCCGAAGTTGCTTTTGCCAAAGCACTCGCGATCGATCCCAAGTTAGTCGAAGCACGCATGCTGCGGGTCTTCGTTTATCTCTGGCGCGGCGAAAAGCAGAAGGCGCGCGAGGAGGTTGCACAGGCACGACGCGAGGCACCCGATGAGCCGGTGGTTCACTTTGTGAAAGCCACCCTGCACCGGCTCGACGGTGAGTATGGGCGCGCGCTGCGCAGTTACGATCGGTTAATGCGTCTCGATCCGGCCGCGCATGTGGTTGCCAGTTACAATCGCGCTCTGGTTTACATGTACATGGGAAACTTCGAGGAGGTTGGGAAGCAGTTGGACCAGGCGGGCGATCCTGATAATCCCCTCGTCAAAACTTTTCGGGCGCTGGCGATGTATTACACCGGCCAGACCGATGCTGCCGCAGCGCTGATGGAAGAAAACGTGGCGCAGCATCCGAACATGCATGGCATCCGCCCGTTCATGGCGATGTTTTTGAGCGCGCAGGGAAAACACGCTGCGGCCCTCGCGCAACTAAACAGCTCCGTCATACGCACCGCGGAAGTGGATCCCGACATCGCTTACTCGGTTGCATCGGTTTACGCGCTCGAGGGAATGCGGGAAGACGCGCTCGAGTGGTTGGCACGCTCCATTGCTTTGGGAAATGAAAATCAACTCTGCTTTGAAAGCGATCCAAATTGGGCTTCACTCAGAGGGGACCAGCAGTTTCAGCATCTATTGGCTAAAGTTCGTGCCGGTCATGCGACGCAGGCAAACAAGGTTTCACCCGGGCGTTAGAATTACTTGCCGAACGGACGTCAATTGGGGGCAGCGAAACTCTCGCGGTCTGCCGCGTGATCGAACCTGCGACCCGCTGATTAAGAGTCAACTGCTCTACGAACTGAGCAACCTGTGCGGCGTTCGCGGCTCTGCCGCCCGAGGTGCGGAAAGTCTATGACTTTCCGACCAAACGCTAATCTTTTTGGGGCTATGCCCCACTCCGGGGCGTAGCCCCATAAAATTCTTGGCCAGTTTACGGTGGGGCAGAGCCACCACCGCACATCAGACGGCGCCGCCGAATTCACGCAGCACTTTGCACTGATATGTTCAAAAACTCCCGCTCATACCTTGTCTATAACTTCGTTAGGATTATTCTACTTGTCTCGCTACTTCAATCGGCGATCCCCCTCAGCAGCGCGCAGCAGCAACCGCAACGTGAACGACGAGTAGCGTCACCAGGCGCAAAAACGAACGCGACCCCGACTCCTGTTCCAACGGTAACTCCGAGTTCGACTATCACTCCGGCCGATGTTCCCCAACCTTCGCCCACGCCTACGCCGGAGGTGGTCCAAATCCGGGCCGCCGCGACCACGCGAACACTTGCCGAGTTGCAAGCGCGCATCGCTGACGTGCTGCGCAAGCCGGAGCTGTCACCGGCGATGATTGGGATCAAGGTGACGTCGCTTGAAACTGGAAAAATCTTATTCGAAGAGAACGCAAACAAGCTGCTGCGACCGGCTTCGAACATGAAACTCTACACCGTGTCCGCGGCGCTCGATCGGCTTACGCCGGACTATCGTTTTGTCACTTCAGTCTATGCGCTCGCGAAGCCGGATTCCGACGGAGTAGTCAAAGGCGATCTGATCATTTACGGCCGCGGCGATCCTTCGTTCGCGGCACGCTTCAACAATGGCGACTACTTCAAAGGCCTGAACGATCTGGCCGACCGTATCGCCGCCGCTGGAGTCAAACGGGTTAAGGGCGATCTGGTTGGAGATGAA
>DASYMB010000096.1:0-13677 GCA_036009285.1 Pyrinomonadaceae bacterium
TTGAAAGCCTCGAGGAGTTGGTAGAAGACGAAGCTATCGCTTCCGTGGAAGTAACTGAAGAAGTACAAACATCTGCTCCCGCAGTTTTGGATACGGCCGCATCGAGCGAGAGCACTGACGACGAGAAGCAGGATGCTTCCCCAGATGCGGCAAATTAAAGTCAGATCAGACGCCGGTAGGCCCGGCGGTTTGCGTTGCTCGCTCCCCTCCCACTCGTACGCGTTGCGCTTCTGAGGCACGCTTCAAGTGGTGAAGAGCACGAGTTCTTTAAACCACTTGAAGAAGCCAGACGCCGGCAGTTGTAAGCGTCTGAAAAGGAGTGCATGACCGTTTCCTCTAAGATCCGTATATACGATCTCGCCAAAGAACTAAAGCTTGACACCAAGCGACTCATCGAAGAGGTGCGACGCGAAGGTGTAGACGTCAGCGTCCCTTCCAACTCCGTCTCGAAAGAGCTGGCGGAGAAGATTCGTAACAAATACTTCCCTAAGAAAGAGACTGCCGTAAAGCGAGGCGTCCGCGTCGTCAAGCGCGCTGAACGCGCGGTGGAAGAACCGCCGGCGCTGGAAGTTGTTGAAGCTCCGGCTGCTGAGCTCGCGCCGGAAGCTCAAGTAGTGCCGGAAATTTCGGAGCCCGAAGTCGCCCCCGAAGTCGCCGCTCCGGATGCCGCCAAACCCGCAACCACCGCGAAGTTGTTGAGAAAACTACCGCCGGCCGTGCGTGCGGAACCGCCAGCCGCGGTTATCAGCGAGCCGGCTGCGCCAACCATCGAAGCTCCGGTCGAAATCGAAGCCACGAATGGCAGTTCAGCCGAACCGGTGGCCTTAGAAGCGGACGAGCCTGCGCCAGTCTCCGTGGCCATCGCGGCGCCTTCTGCTGCTGTTCCTCCGGCGCGTCAAGTCAGAGTGTTGCGCCCGACGATGGCGGCTTTGAACGCCGGCATTCGCCCTGGCGAACGCGCCCCCTCGCCCGTGGTGCCACCTTCTATCACGCCGCGCGAACGCAGCGACCGGGGTGGAACTCGCGTGAGAGAACGCACGCCACTCGCAAAAACCGAACGCCTCGGCACACCCGGAGAAACAGCCACTCCGCAGACGACCTACATTCCTCCTCCCGACGCCGGCCGCCGTCGCTCGCGTCGCACGCCAACGCGTGGCGGCCGAAAAGTTGACGGTAAGGGCGGTCGCTTCGATAAGGGCGACTTCATTCCACCTCCGAAAGCTTTGTCTCTCGAGGACCGCATAGCCGGTCGCATGGAGTCGCCGACGATTCCGGGAGAGGTCAAGCCGGTGCGCATCGTCGAAGGTTCGACGGTGAAAGAATTCGCGGAGAAACTCGGAATCAAACCTAAAGACGTGGTCAGTTTGCTGCTGCAACGCGGCGTCTTCGCCACCATCAATCAACCTCTGAACGACGATGTCGCGGTCGAACTCGGTAAGCGATTTGGCTATGACGTCACCTTCGTTCCTTTTGAAGAGATGATCGCCGAAGAGGAATTTGAAGAGCTGATCGCGACAGATGCTGATGACGTTGAATTGCCGCGCGCTCCGGTCGTGACTGTCATGGGCCACGTGGACCACGGTAAGACTTCGCTGCTCGATGCTATTCGCACGACTGAAGTGGCAATGGGCGAGGCCGGCGGAATAACGCAACACATCGGCGCCTACAGCGTCCAGGTCCCGGCGCCGGATCATTCCGGAGAAACGCGCCGCGTCGTGTTCCTCGACACGCCGGGTCACGAGGCCTTTACGCTCATGCGTGCGCGCGGCGCGAAAGCCACCGACGTGGTGGTGCTGGTGGTTGCCGCAGACGATGGCGTGATGCCGCAAACCGTCGAGGCAATCGAACACTCGCGGGCTGCCGGCGTGCCGATTGTCGTCGCCATAAACAAGATCGACGTACCCGCCGCGAATCCCGATCGCGTCCGTCAGGAACTGGCCAAGCAGGGACTCAATCCGGTTGAGTGGGGCGGAGAGACGGAGATGGTCCAGGTCTCTGCAAAGAAACGCGAGAACCTCGAGACACTGCTCGAAACCATTCTGCTTACTTCAGACATTCTTAACCTGCGCGCCAGCCCCACGCGATTAGCATCGGGCGTTGTGCTGGAAGCGAAACTGGATCGCGGCCGCGGCGCTGTGGCTACGGTGCTCGTGCAACAGGGAACCTTGCGCGTTCATGACCCGTTCATCGTGGGCCAGATATTTGGCCGCGTACGCGCGATGTTCAACGACAAGGGCGAGGCAATTACCGAGGCCGCCCCGGCTACACCGGTTGAAGTGCTCGGACTTCAGGGCGTGCCCCAGGCAGGCGAGAGTTTCCAGGTGGTGGCCGACATCGCTCGCGCTCAGCAGATATCCGGTCACCGCACGATGCTGAATCGGCAGGCTACACTGCTGCAAACTACCAAACGCGGCATTGAAGCTTTGGGCGAGAGCGAAGTTAAGGAACTGCTCGTCGTCATCAAAGCCGACGTGCAGGGTTCAGTTGAAGTTCTCAAGTCTACTTTGCAAAAGCTTTCCACCGATCGCGTGAAAGTTAAAGTCATTCGTTCGGGCGTGGGTGCGATTACCGAATCAGACGTGCTGCTCGCCTCGGCAACACAGGCAGGCTCGGCAGTCTCGGCCGTGGTGGTCATAGGCTTCAACGTCAGACCAGGGTCGCGCGCGGCCGATTTGGCGAAACAGGAGAGCGTTGATATTCGTCTGCACTCCATCATTTACAAGGTGGAAGAAGAGATTCGCGCGGCGATGATCGGCATGCTCGAAGCCATCGAGAAAGAGAAAATCATCGGCCGCGCCGACGTACGCGAAGTCTTTCGCGTGCCCAAGGCCGGAGTCATTGGCGGATCGATGGTGGTCGATGGCAACATTCGGCGCAGCGCGCGGGCTCGCCTGATTCGCGATGGCGTCGTCAGTTGGGAAGGTAACATCACTTCGCTGCGTCGCTTTAAGGACGACGTCTCGGAAGTGCGCGAAGGTTTTGAATGCGGTATCGGTCTGGAAAACTTCAACGATCTTAAAGTCGGCGATCAGATCGAGGCATACATCGTGGAGAAGGTCGCCGCCACGGAACTCTAGAAGGGATGAGGGCGGGGGGATGAGGGATGAAATCGGGCGCGACTTCTTCTATTCATCCCTCATCCTCCGCCCTCATCCTTAACAGCCATGCGTCGCCCAGAGAGAGTTGCAGATATTATCCGTGAAGAGATTTCCCAGATTGTCGGGTACGAACTCGAAGACCCGCGGCTTACGATGGTAACCGTGACTGATGTTCGCCTTTCCGACAATCGCCGCGAAGCTCAGGTTTTTGTCACGGTGGCGGGAAATGAAGCAGAGCATCAACTCGCGCTTACCGCGCTACGTCACGCTGCTCCCTACGTTCGAAAGCAATTGAGCCTGTCACTCAACCTTCCGCGAACTCCAGAGATTCATTTCCTCAGGGACACAGTCGAAGAGAAAGGCGCGCGCGTGGACGAGCTATTACAGGAAATCGAACTGGAACGGAAGAAGGAGAGCGATGAATTATGAACGATGAATGATGAACGATGAACGGTGAATGAGCGCTCTTCGTCCACCTTTCATCATTCCGCGTTCGTCATTCCGCATTCATCATTCTGTTATCAAATGCTTAGTCAAGTTGTTGAGTTGATCGAAGATAAGCGTAAGTTTGCGATCACTGCCCACCTTCGCCCTGACGGCGACAGCCTGGGTTCTTCCCTTGGTCTTTACTGGTTGCTACGCGCGCTCGACAAAGATGTCGAGGTCATCATGCGCGATCCCGTGCCTCACACTTATCAGAAGTTGCCCGGCGCAAAATATGTAAGAGTCACCCCCGCCGCCGACGATTCGTACGATGGCGTCTTCGTCATCGAATGTTCCGACGTTGCTCGGCCCGGTCTGCTGAACCTCGAAAAGCAATTCGTAGTAAACATCGACCACCACGCGACCACTGCCCTCTTCGGCAAAATCAATTGGATCGATTCAACGGCCTCCGCCTGCGGCGAGATGATCTACAACCTCGCCAAGGCCCTGGGCGTGCGCGTCACCAAAGAGATCGCCGAATGTTGTTACACCGCCCTGATCACCGACACCGGTTCATTTCATTACTCCAACACCACTGAACGGACCTTCAAAGTTGCTTCGGAACTTTTGCGCACGGGAGTGAAACCGGCAAAAACGGCGGAGGCTGTTTTCGCGAGTTATCCCTGGAGCAGAATTCAGTTGATGGGCGCCGTGCTTTCGACGGCCCGGCGCGATTCGACCGGCCGCGTCGCCCTGTTGCGACACAGTCTGGAGATGCAACACCTTGCCGAGGCCTCGGACGAAGACGCGGATGGTTTTGTTAACTACCCGCTGACCGTGGGCGAGGTTGAGGCTGTGGCGATGCTTAAGGAATGCGAGTTGGGCGTCTACCGCACCAGCCTGCGATCAAAGGGCGAGGTTAACGTGGCGAAAGTTGCGGAGAAGTTTGGCGGCGGCGGACACCGCAATGCCGCCGGCTGCACGCTGCGCGGCACCTGGGAAGAAGCGGAGGAAAAGATCATCGCGCTTCTGCAGGAGGCAGTGGAACGCGCAAACGGCTTCGCTGACATCACTGAAGACTAGTTTCGTATTCCGAGTTTCGAGTTTCAAGTTAGGTTCGAACTCGAAACTGCCGGGGCAGTAGCCCGACCGTAAGGAAGGGCAACCTTGCTGACACGCAGGCTACGCCACCGATTTTCCTACCTTCAATGTCTAAAGAAAAAAAATACAAGTGGCGTCGCGAGGACTACCAGGAAAAGACGCGCGGCCTGCTGATGGTCCACACCGGTAACGGTAAAGGTAAGACAACCTCTGCACTCGGGTTGATGATGCGTGCGGCCGGACGCGGATTGAACTGTTGCATGATTCAGTTCATGAAGTCGCGTAACGATCGTTACGGTGAACACGAGTCTGCGGAAAAACTGGGTATCGAAGTGCATACGATGGGCGACGGCTTCACCTGGGACACGAAGAATCCGGAACAGGACCGCGCCACTGCTCGTGAAACCTGGGACCTTTGCGTCGCAAAACTGCGCAGCGGCGACTACGACCTGCTGGTATTCGATGAGCTGGTTTACGTGTTGAGCTACGACCTGCTCCCGCTCGCTGAGGTGCTCGAGGAATTGCGCAGTGTTCGTGCCGCCCAACCCGCTTTGCATATCGTCGTAACCGGCCGCGATGCTCCCCTCGCGCTGATCGAAGCCGCTGACCTCGTTACCGAGATGACCGAGATAAAGCACCCCTTCAACGCCGGCATCCGCGCCCAACAGGGGATAGAGTTCTGATTATTTGGGGTGCGGCGACCTGTCGCCGCTCTGATCTGCGGCGGCTTGACGCCGCAACGCTTAACTAAGCCTACTCACGAAAGGCTGACGACTGGTCGCAGCCGACCAAAGCGCTGACCGGTCAGCGCACTCCAAAGTTTCGCCGACAGCCCCAGCCTGCTTTTCATCCTTCCTCCTTCATCCCTCATCCTTTTTTGTGTTAGGCTCTAACCCATACCAAAATTTCAAACCCGACATTTGTTCAAACGTTAACCTGAGTTTCGCTATGCCCTGGTTCAGCAAGAAGAGTAAACAAATCGAGGCCGTGCCGCCTGAGGAGCGTACCGTCAAGACGGAGAATGTCTTCGTCAAGTGCGATGGCTGCGAAGCGCATTTGTATAAACGCGAACTCGAGGAGTCGCTGCAGGTCTGTTCTCACTGTGATTATCATTTTCGCATCGGCGCGCGCGAACGCCTGGCA
Organism: Pyrinomonadaceae bacterium; assembly: GCA_036009285.1. Classification (GTDB taxonomy): domain Bacteria; phylum Acidobacteriota; class Blastocatellia; order Pyrinomonadales; family Pyrinomonadaceae; genus PSRF01. The sequence goes on from DASYMB010000096.1 coordinate 5,766, forward strand.
ATGCTCTTCGACGACGGTAAGTTTGAAGAACTTGACGCTGAGGTCATCTCGATCGATCCGCTCGAATTTGTCGACACCAAGGCTTATCCCGACCGACTCGAGTACGCAAAGAAAAGTTCAGGACTTCCGGAAGCGATAATCAATGGGCGCGGCAAGGTGGGCGATCATCTGGTCTTCGCGGGCGCGATGGACATGGCGTTCATCGGCGGTTCGATGGGATCTGCGGTCGGCGAAAAGGTTACACGACTGATCGAGCGCGGCTTGAAAGAGCACGGCGCAGTGATCGTCTTTGCTACTTCAGGCGGCGCGAGGATGCAGGAGGGTGCACTCTCGTTAATGCAGATGGCCAAAATTTCAGCGGCGTTGGCCGAACTCGATGAAGCGCGCATTCCCTTTGTTTCGGTGTTAACCAATCCAACTACAGGCGGTGTCACCGCGAGTTTCGCGATGCTCGGAGACATCATCATCGCCGAGCCGAAAGCACTCATCGGTTTTGCCGGTCCGCGCGTGATCGAACAGACGATACGCCAAAAGCTGCCGAAGGACTTTCAAAAGTCTGAATTTCTCCTGGAGCACGGCATGGTCGACGCAATCGTCGATCGGCGCGAGCTTCGGGAATACATAATCAAGCTGCTCAACTTCATGATGAATCCGGAAATCTCCAGCAGGTCGGAAATGGAACGCCTGCGCACTCGCGCTACTTCCGGCAAGTAGTCACCTCGCCTGCTCAAACGACATTACATCAGGTCAGGACCGCAAAAAGTTGCGCGAGCCAAGCAGAAGCCCGACTATGAGGGAGGGCTCCACTGCGTCGCCGAACCAAAGCCCTTGCTGACGGGCGGGCTTCTGCTTGGGCGAACGCATATCTGAAACTCAACCATGAACTTTGCGGAAGCGACTCAATATTTGTACAGCCTCGGACATGAAACCTTGGCCCTCAAGCTCGGCCTGAGAAACACTGAGCTCCTGCTCCAACGCCTCGGCAATCCCCAACAGTCTTTCGAGTCAGTACAAATCGCCGGCACAAACGGTAAAGGGTCCACGGCCGTGGTGCTCGATTCAATCTGCCGCGCTGCAGGGATTGCAACGGGCCTCTACACTTCTCCGCATTTAGTTTCCATCACGGAGCGAATAAAAATTTCCGGCAACGAAGTCTCGGCGGATAGGTTCGCAAAATACGCAAGCGAGGTCCGAACGGTCGCTGATAATTTAGTTGCCGAGGGAATGCTGGAAGCGTTGCCGACATTTTTCGAACACGTCACCGCGATTGCCCTGCTTGCTTTTCGAGAAGCCGGCGTAGGCCTGGCGATACTGGAAACCGGACTCGGCGGCCGACTTGATGCGACTACGGTTGCGGGTGCGCAAACAGTAGCTATCACGCCTTTGGCACTCGATCATCAGGAGTATCTCGGAGAGACGCTGGCAGAAATTGCTGCCGAGAAAGCGGCCATCATCCGGCCTGGTGTTACCGCGATAGTGGCCTCGCAGCCACCAGCAGCTTTCGATGTGATCGTGCAACGTTGCGCCGAGTGCAACGTGGTTCCCATCGTGGCGGAATGCGAACCAAAGATTGAACGCGTGACAGACGACGGCCGCTTCATGATCACCTTTGAGACAAACGAGCATGATGAAGGACAATACAGAGAAGTGCTTTTGGGACTACGCGGTGAGCATCAAATTGTGAACGTGGCTGTTGCGATCCGGCTAGCGGAATCGTTGCGCCGCCGGCGATTCGAGGTTCCGAGTGAAGCAATCGTCACCGGCATCGAAACGGCGACGCACGCGGGACGACTCGAGCTGGCCGAGGGCGATCCTTTCCTGCTGCTTGATGGGGCGCATAATCCCTCCGGGGCGCAGGCCTTGAGGGATTATTTGGATAGGTTTGTTAAGCCGCCGTTGACGTTGGTTTTCGGAGCGATGAATGACAAGAAGCTTGACGAGATCGCGGCGATTCTCTTTCCGACAGTTAATCAACTGGTGCTCACTCAGCCTGACAATCCGCGCGCAGCGACCGTCGGTACTTTGCAGAGTTTGCCCGCGAGCATGGCGGCGCCGCAAAAGATCATAACAACCCGTTCAGCCGCCGAGGCACTCGAAAGGGCCAGGCAGTTGACTCCCACCGAAGGCATAATCTGCGTAACCGGCTCGCTCTATTTGGTTGGGGAAATCAAAGGGATTTTGAACGCTGCGGCCTACTCGCAAACGGTTCGCGCATAATGCAATCCGCCGGGGTCGTTAACAGGTACTGATGCAGTTTACTTTGGGGGTTTTGCGAATCCTGTGGCCTTTGCGGTAAAGACACAGCAAACCGCAAATTTCGCGTAGCCAGCAGGCAAAGCTATCCGTTTCAATTTGCAACCTGCAGCAGTACTCGTTAACGAGTAAGCTAGCTCCGGCGCATTAATTTCTTTTAGTATCTTCCGGCGCCTTGAGCGTTCAATTTTCATTCTCTCGCGAAGGGGAAATATGGCTTCAACAGACTGTCCTCAAATTCTCGGCAGCAAAGAAATTTTCAAAGGACGTGTATTCAGCGTCACGGTAGACACTATTCGTGAGGGCGACAAAACCTACCAACGCGAGATCGTCCACCATCCCGGAAGCGCAGTGATCATTCCGGTGTTTGCGGACGGCACCATCGCGCTTGTCAGGCAATACCGGCATCCGGCCGTGCGTTATCTGCTGGAAGCGCCGGCGGGAACTTTGAATCGCGGGGAAGTACCGGAAGAAGGTGCGGCGCGCGAACTCGAGGAAGAACTCGGAGTGGTGGCGGGCGGTATGGAGAAGTTGTCGGAATTTTTTGTTTCACCCGGATTTTGCGAAGAAAAGATGTGGGTCTACCTGGCGACCGACTTAACGGAGACTGAGCAGCGACTGGAAGACGACGAAGTTCTCGAGGTGGTTCGGATTCCATTCTCACAGGCATTGAGCATGATCACCACCGGCGAGATAGAAGATGCCAAAACTATAATCGGCGTGATGCTGGCAGCGCCGCGAGTCGGTCCTTCCATGTTGGAGGCAGACTATCCGGCCGTTTGATTCTCGGGTAGAGCAAACTGTTAGTTCCTTCTACTGTAAAGCAAACTGTTAGTTTGCGTTCTTGGATGACTCTCAGGCTGAATGGCCGGGCATCATCGCAAACTAACAGTTTGCTTTACCGTAGCGAGCATTTCCGATTGACCCGTTCAAAACAACTTCATACACTTCAACTATCGTGCAAACATCAAACGAAGTCTCGCCACTTCCAAATCCGCCGGCATCCGACTCAATTTATTCGGATCAGGTCTTGACGAAAGATAGCTCTCAGCCAGTCGATCCGAATAATCCTGTCTGGGGGATCGGCGGCGCACTTTTGATTTGGTTGGCGAGCATTCTCGTACAAGCCGTAATACCAATCTTTTTCATATTTCCCTTCGCTTTACACCGCGGGCTCAATCCCGGCTCACCGGATTTTACGAGAAGCGTCCTGGAACTAGCGATGACTGATCGCACCGGCATCTTGCTTCAGATCCTTTCCATCCTGCCTACCCACATTTTGATCCTGGCGTTGTTGTGGGCCTTCGTCACGCGCTTGGGGAAGAGGCCCTTCCTGGCCTCGTTGGGTTGGGGTTGGTCCCGCCAGTTGCGATTGTGGCAGAGTGTGGCGCTGGGCCTCGCTCTTTTCGTGGCGGCCACCACCCTCGCGAAATTGTTGGGAGCGGAAAAGCCGACGCAACTGGAACAACTAATCAACAGTTCCATGGCCGCGCGCTATACGATTGCGGCGCTGGCAGTTTTTACCGCGCCTTTTATCGAAGAATTTATTTACCGCGGCGTGGTCTACTCAGCACTGCAGCGGACGATCGGCGTTAAGGGAGCCGTGATCTTCGTTTTGGGTTTGTTTACTTTGATACACGTCCCGCAGTACTGGCCGAACATTGGTGTGATCTCCGCCGTTGCGCTTCTGAGTATCGTCCTCACAATTGTGCGCGCCTATACCGGGCGCCTGCTTCCCTGCATCGTCATTCATATGTCATTCAATGCTGTTCAGGCGGTCCTCCTGGTAGTAGAACCTTATGCCCAACGTTTATTGCCACCCACCGACCCGGTCGTTCCCACCATATCGGTTTTATTATTGCCGTTAGTTCGTCTTATCTTTTGACAACATGGACCACGAAGTAGTTGTTGTCGGCGGAGGCATCGGCGGGCTTACAGTCGCCGCCCTGCTCGCGCAACGCGGTCTGGATGTCTGCCTGTTGGAAAGAGAGCCGCGACTGGGAGGCTGCGGAGCCAGCTTCGATAAATTTGACCATAGCTTTGAGCAAGGTTATGGATTGTTCACGTCCTGGGAACCCGATGAGATCCATGACCTCGTCTTCTCTGAACTGCCGGTTGAACCTCCCGAGGTCCGCTTATTGGAACCGGGTTATGTGGTTCGCCTTCCCGACCAATCCGAGATCGCGTTGGGTTGCAATAAAGAGCGTGGCGATAGAGAGCAGTTTGAACAGGACCTGCGCAGCACTTTCCCGGAGTGTGCGGAGACGGCCTTAGGGTTTTATCGGAAGCTCGCTCTGATCGGTGCAGCGTTGCGTCAAGCGCTGAAAAGAGCGCCAGACTTTCTGTCAGCGTCGAAGGCGCGGCGCGCTTTCACCCTACTCCCGAAAGGTCGGATTGCGGCTGAAATACTCACTGCCGGGCAACAGTCTGCGCTTGCGCATCTTGATGGAACGTCTCCGCGCTTTCGCCGCTTTGTCGAGGTGCAGTTGCAGGCGCTGGCCCAGGGGAGCAGCGCGGAAGTTTCTTATCTCCACGCGGCGCTCGCGCTAAGCGCGTCGCAGCACGGCATGTTTGCCATTCGCGGTGGCACCGCGGCGCTGGCTAACAGTTTGGCTGACTCCATAAAAAAGAGCGGCGGCAGCATTCGCCTCGACACGCCCGTGCTCAGGTTGTCCTACAACTCGAGTGGCATCGCCATTGGCGTCGATCTCTTGAGCGGGGAAAGAGTGGGCGCATCAAAGGCTATCGTCAGTAATCTGACAGTGTGGGATACCTACGGAAAGCTCGTCGGTCTCAATCGCACACCAGGTGAAGTACGAAAACAGTTGAACGCGCTGCGGGGCTGGGGTGCATATCTGCTCTACCTCTCGCTCGACGAAGACGCAGCGGAGTCCCTCGTTTCCGATCATATTCTGACCTTAACCGACTGGCAGGAAGGTCAGGACTATGATCCGGAAGCAAACCAATTTCTGTTCGCGGCTGCTCCGTCCTGGGACCCTCGGGCGCCACAAGGAAAACGCGCGGTGACCGTTCACACCTTCACCGAGGTTGATGACTGGTTCACCTTTCACAAAGACGAAACCGAACTCGAAGAGAAGGACCAGCAGATGCTGGAACTATGTTGGGGTCGCCTGCATGCGGCGATGCCGGAACTAGGCAGCAGACTGGAGGTCATTGACACGGCGACGCCACGAAGTTTCTACGATCTAACTCGGCGAAAGCTGGGCATGGTTGGCGGCGCTATTCCCTCTCCCGAGACCTTCTGGCTGAACCAACCCAGCTATCTTACGTCTCTGGCTAACTTGTTCATCGTGAGCGATACAACTTACCCCGGTGGGATCGCCGGCCTTACTCGTTCCGCATTGCTCCTGGCAAACAGACTCACGAATCGCTAGAAAATGGTAGACAAAGCCGGATTGTCTGGTGTATAGGTGCAGTAGACAATATGTATATTACGATCGATGAGAGCGACAAACGCCCGCTTTATCAGCAAGTGGTTGATGAGATCAAGGCCCTTATTGCTGGGGGAGAATTGCCGGAAGGCTCTTCCCTGCCCCCGGTTCGCCAGGTCGCGGCGGACTTGGGAGTCAATCTCAACACCATTGCCTATGCATACCGGGAGCTCCAGAAACAGGGGCTAGTGAAAGTCAGACACGGCTCGGGTGCGGTCGTTACATCACGGTTACTTACCGAGACGACTGAAGAGCAGCTCCGCAATCAATTGGGAACCTCTCTCACGCATTTAGCTCTGGCTGGTTTGAAGCTATCGGAAGTAAGGGTATTAGTTGAAACTCATTTAAGCCGGCTCTTTAAAGACGGCTGAATAGAGGGCGGTCTTTAAAGATCGACTAAGCGCTGCCCAACTATTCCTTGTTGGGAGGTCTAATGGCGGGTCCATCTCCGCCGGGCGACAAGTCTGGTTTTCCGTGGCTGGTCATCGGAGAGTCGGAAATGGATCGGCCTGACGAAGAAGGTCCTGCTCCTTGACCACCCGAACCTCCAGAACCGGAACCTATCGGGGAGCCACCAACGACGCCGCCGAAAACTGGCCCACTATAAATGGGTCCGCGTCCACAGCAATAGGGGGAACCATAACCTGAATAAAAGAATCTCGAGTAGAAACCGCCGTAAGGTGATTCCCAACCATAAGCAAAAGGTATCAAGGTGTAGCAGCCAATGTCGTTATTAAACAGCCAGAACGGCCGTCCCCCCAAGCCACTATAAGTCCAGTCGTGCCTGAAGCTGGCAAAAACGGTAGTGAGCGCTCGTCCGGGAATTCTGCTGTTCGCCCTGGCCAGCAACTGCGCGCGGTCTTTGCTCCAGGTCTCCAGATTATCTTTCTTGTCCGTCTCCAGTTTCGCGACCCAGAATGAACGGGCGCTGAACACCACCTTGTTTCCACCCTTAACTTTTGTGTGAGAGCCTTCCAGCATCACGCGGCCCTTCCTCACGATGAGTTCAGTGGTGTCGCCTGGCACCACGTTAACCCGGTATAGTCCGCGCCGGATGATAGACATGCGCGTGTGGGGCGTTGTAATTCCAATAAACAGCTCCTCGTCGTCAGCGCCGGTAACCTCGACGATTGCCGTGCCTCTGATCAACCGGACTTCGAGATTATCCAGCGAGTTATCAGACAGCTCAACCTCGGAGTTTTCGCCGATGCGCAAGTATGAGCCCGGATTCAAGAGCATTTCTATGCGGCCGTCGAGGCCGGTCTTGACCACGTCGCCTGTTTCCAGATCTTCCTTAATAGTGAGCTGCTGCCATTCGGAATTTCCATGAGGACGCAGTGAAGCGCGGCCAGTCACGGCATTCACTCCCCCAGCTCGCGCCGAGATAACAAACTTTTCGCGGTTCTGGGCTTCGCGGTTTTGGGCATAACTTGTTAGAGGAAAGACCAACACCAACGCGGCAATAAAAAGCGCTGGCACGAGAGTAATTTGTGCTTTTCTCATGGAGTTTTCCTTTGATTCGAATCGGCTAAGCTCACCGTGTTTGGGGAGGGCCCAATTATAGACCTATTGCCGACATTTACAAGCCTTTGATGTCGGCCCCGCAATCGAGATATTGCGTGGCGTTAGTTCGCCACGCTACGCGAGTAATAGCCCTCTTTCGTCCGTGCTGTGACATCCTGCCGATCGGAGACTTGAACGTTTACGGAGCGCCACTTTCCGTCTCGCGACGTATTGGACGGTCGATATCCGATGCTGTAAATGCGGCCGAGGTCTCCGATCACTTGCTTGTAAACGTCATCCAAATCCTTCAACTCGTTCGCGCGATACAGGCGAGTGCCGCAGGCCACTGCCAATTGCCCGAGTTGCTCGCGGGCGATCGCAAATGCACTTCGCGGTGTACGATGCCGTTTATACTCTTCGTCTTCGGTATCGAGGTAGATGGGAAAGACGATTGCCTCGGAAGCGCGCACTAGGCGCAGCAGTTGATCAAAACCAGTCAGCGATCCCTCACCAAAAACGCCAGGCAAGGCGTTGTCGACGCCATCAGTCATCACTACTACCGCGCTGCGCCGCAGCGAACTTCCCGAGGCATTAAGAATTGCAAGGACATACCGCAATGAGTCCCAGAAGTTTGTGCCGCCCATGGGTTGTTCAATATCGTCAATTGAGTTCTTAAGTAAATGGCGATCCTGTGTCAGAGGACA
>DASYMB010000097.1:0-12547 GCA_036009285.1 Pyrinomonadaceae bacterium
CAGGCGCCGTCGCATAAGTTGATGAACACATCGAAGTCGCGCCGCGAAAGCTCGACAATTTGCCGCACGCCTTTGGCTTTGTCGATGTAAACAGTCTCACACTCGTGGCCTTCAAGATGACGAATCACGTCGGAGAGTGGATCATAATCCTTCATCGGACTGTCAGAGTTTTCGTAAGAAGGATCAAGGATGCAAATCTTCAAGGGCGTTACCTCGGGTCAGAAGTCATAGATCAGAGATCAGATCGACGCTCGTGTAGCGGGTAAATGTAACCTATCGACGCGAACGTGGAAACATCGAGTTAACGATTCCTGCGTTTTATATTCGGGAGGCTCCGAACACTTGATGAAGGATTTGCATGCAGCCCGCGAAGCTCGGAGATAGCATATAGCCTGGAGTGGAGCGGAGCGGAACCCCAGGATCGTTGGGAGTACAAAGAAAGGGCCTGCGAAGCCGGCGACAGCAACTCGCCGTATGTGGACCGAGCGTTTAGCTATCGCATGCTTCGCGCGCTCGGTTTTTCCTAAATATCAATCCTGAGGTTGCGCTATGCTCCACGCGAGGGCGGGGTCCACAGCCGAGCATCTCGGCTGGGGTGCTAGACTTTATGCTTTCACCCGCTCCGCAGGTTTTAGTTTTCTGCGGCTAACTTCTTTCCGGTACGCGTCTATCTCCTGGGCCATCCGGCTCTCGGACCACCCAAGATGCTTCCTCGCAACGCTCGCCGCGGCCTCGACGGCATCGAGGCCACAACTTGAATTCAAACCAACCATCGTGCGGCGCAGCAAACAATCGGATAGCGTCTGCGCAAGCTCCTGCCTGAATGCGAGGACCACTTCCGCGGCAATCGCCCCCGTTTCCTCGTCAAACACTGCGGCAAGAGACGCATCGTTCGCGATCAGCTCCGCGATCAGAGACGAGCGCGTCCCATAGATTCTGAGCAAACGATCCACCGTCGCTTCAGAAAATTCATGACGCTGCTTGAATTCTTTGCTGAAGGCTTCAAAGTCTGGGATCGCGGCGCCCGGCAATCGCTCCTGGTCGGTGGCACACGCGGGCGAGCTTCGTCCGAGCTGCTTGAAAACTAAATCCACAGTTTGTTCGGCGAGGCTGCGATAGGTAGTCAGCTTGCCGCCGACGATGGAAAATAGATTATCGACGTGTGGGTGCGGACGAATGAAGTGCTTGCGCGTAATACTCTGCGCGTCTTTGTTGCTGATAAACGGAAGCGGCCGCACGCCGGAGTAGGTGTAGAGAATATGCTCGCGAGTCAGATTTGCCTTCGGGATCACACGATTCGTTTCGCGAAGCAGGTAGTCGATTTCTGCGCTTTCAATCGCGACCTTGTCGAGGTCGCCATCGTAGCGAATATCGGTTGTGCCGATCAGGCGGTTCCCGTTCCAGGGAATAATGAAGAAGGGGCGTCGATCAGTTTCAGCTTCGACGTAGATGGCGGTGTCGGGAGCACCGGCAAATGGTGCGACGATAATGTGACTTCCCTTGGTGCCGCCGATCAAGCGCGGGGATTTTTCTGAGCTGGCTTGTGCCAACAACTCATCAATCCATGGTCCGGCTGCATTGAGTACTACTTTGGCGTAAGTTGAATGGCGCTCGTCATCCGAGCTAAGGGTAGGATCTGCGGGCGAGACGCCCGCGGTCCCAGTAGTCCGTTGACTTCGGACGCGGGTGAACTCAACACCGCGGATCTTTCCATCTGCAACGAGAAGTTTATCGACGCGCGCGTAAGTGATAATCGTCGCGCCGTGTTCCGCAGCGGAGAGTGCGTTCTCGAGCACGAGCCGTTCGGCAAATTCCACCTGAGCATCAAAGTAAACTGCCGCTCCAACTAAGCCTTCGCTTCGGAGTCCAGGCGCTCGCCGGAGCGTCTCCTCGCGCGAGAGCATCCGATGCCGCGGAAGTTTCTTATCAAACGATAGGACGTCGTAAGCAATCATTCCCGCTCGAATGGTCCAGACGCCGCGGCGCGCATTTTCATAAATGGGCGCCAGCATCGGCAGGGCACGGACCAGGTGTGGCGCGATATTGAGTAACGCCCGGCGTTCACGCAGCGACTCCCGCACCAAGCCAAACTCGCCATGTTCGAGGTAGCGCAGGCCGCCATGAATCAACCGCGTCGACCAGCTCGAGGTGCCACCGCCGATATCGCCCTGTTCCAGAAGCAGCACGCGGAGCCCCCGCATCGCCGCATCGCGCGCGATCCCGGCGCCGTTGATGCCGGCGCCGATCACGATTACGTCAAACTGCGTTTCGAAGATTTGCTTGGTCATTCCGATGCGGGTTTTGAGTTTCGGGGTTTCGGGTTTCGTTTGCATTTTGGGTTTGCGATCGACCCAAGGCGCTCAACTAGTGGACCAGCGAACTCGAACCCGAAACTCGGAACTATTAAGCGCACGCACCATATAGTGCCAATCTTGCACCTTCTCGGGCAAAGCCTTGCCCCGGAATTCAACCTTCATGTCGATTCAAATGGAAGTCAATAAAAGTCCATGGAGGGAAGGCGAAGTGTTTATGGCGAGCGAACTCATGATTTTTTCAGAGCTCTCAAGGCGCGGAATGTTGCTCGTGATGAAACGGCGCTGAAAGACTTTCGCTCCTATGGAGCTCGATTGTCGGGGTGACGTTTCCTGTCTATAAACATTCGGCTCCTCCGGAGCTTAAGCGTCAGGTTACGACAAGGATGCGCTGCGCTGCAGTCTAAACTTTCGACATCTGCCTGCCTTGAGAAACCTCAATTCCTCATTGAGAAATATTTGATGCAGAGTGCGCATTCATTTTTCGCGCGACTGCTGCCGTAGTCCCCAAAAGTTAAAGGCACGGGCATGCGCCTTGCTCTTGCCGAGTCCAGCAAGTTAAGCCACTAACAGGCAACGAGCGACAGGCAGGAATGTCTGTCGTACAGGGCTTAACTCTTCGCGGGATGCGCGACCGCTCTCCAAACAACGGGCGCGTCCGACGAGCCAACGAGTAGTCGAACCAACAGTTGAATAAAAAAGGAGCGTAGCTATGCGTTCTACCCGGCGATCCATACGGAGTCTTGGCCGACCCGTCTCTTCCACATTTCTTCTTCTTCTACTGACACTATTGAGCACCACCATCGTCGCCCGCGCTCAGGACGCTGCCGATGCGGAGGAATACGACGTCACTGCGCGAGTGGTGCGCATCAGCTTGATCACCGGCGCGGTGAGTCTGAAGCGAAACGGAAACACCGAGTGGGAACGCGCGCTGCTTAACACTCCGCTGGTGGAAGGCGATGCGATTTCAACCGGCGAAACTGATAGCCAGGCGCGCGTAGAGATTCAGATCGATGCGCGCAACTTCGTTCGGCTCGGCGCGAACTCAATGCTCAGGATCGTTTCTCTGCGCGACGAAGGAGTTGCGCTCAGCGTAGTCGAGGGCACTGCTTCGGTGCGCCTGGCAAAGTTTGATCGCGATCATGAGTACTTCGAAATCGATGCGCCGAAGACCACGCTGGCCGCGGAAAAGCAAGGGCTCTATCGCATCGACGTCTCGCGCGAAGGCCGGGTGCGCCTGAGCGCTCGCGATGGCGGACGGGCGCGCATCTATTCCGAAACCTCCGGCTTCGCATTGCGCGATGGCCGCACTGCCGAACTCATTTACGAAGGCGCGGATGCGGGTGACTGGGAATTCGTCGCCGCCAACGTGTCGGATTCATGGGACAACTGGGTTGGCGATCGCGAGCGCTACCTGGCCCAGCGTCTTCGTTATGATGTTCAGTATTACGACAGCTATGTTTGGGGTGCTGAAGATCTCGATGCCTACGGAGACTGGGCCTACGCAAACGACTACGGCTGGATCTGGCGGCCGCATACCACGGTTATCAACAACTACGACAACTGGGCGCCCTATCGTTATGGCAGTTGGGTTTGGATTCCGCCGTATGGTTGGACCTGGGTGGGCCAGGAGCCATGGGGTTGGGCACCTTATCACTATGGCCGTTGGGTCTATTACAACAACTATTGGGCGTGGTGTCCGCGCAGCCAATATTATCGGCGACGCAGTTGGTGGCGGCCCGCGCTCGTCGCGTTTCACATTTCTTTTGGCAATAACATTTGCTGGTACCCGCTGCCTTATCATCACCGCGATCCGCGTTCGCATCACTACGGTGGTTCAGGCAGGCCCGATGGTCGTGATGATCGACTGCGCCCGCTGCGCTCCGATGAGATCGCCCGGCTGCAACGAGTTAATCCCGCGTACTATCGCGCCGTTACTGCTCTGCCGGCGAAAGATTTTGGCGCCGACGGTACCAGAACGCGAGCGGCGGACGACGTGCTCGCGCGACGAGCAGTGAACGCGGATCCGTTACGCACTGATCTGCCAATCAGACCAGCGTATGCAGCGGGTGAAAGGGGCGCGAGGGGACAAGCAGGCGACCGCAACGAGCGCTTGACCGTCGCGCGTCCCGCCAGAGTTGCTCCTCCCAGAGAACTGAGCGATAGACCAACCGGCGCTGCGGCGAGGACTCCCGGAGTTCGACTCGACAACGAACTGCGTCGCACGCGAATTCTAAACGGCCGCGACGGACTCGCCGATCGTCCGGGGTTCCAGGTTCCCACGGGCGGCGCTGCAGGATCAGTTGAAACACGTCCAACTGGAGCGGTGACGCGCCCGGCACGTCCGCTGCGGGAGATCGATCCGCGGATTGATCCATCAGCCGATAGCGGGCGAGATACCAATCGCGTTCCAAACTCTACTGACCGTCCGGCGCGGATTGATGCCCCGGCCCGGGGTGATGCGCCGACCAATGCCCCGACCAATGATCGCCCGGCCCGGACTGACCCGAACCGGGGACCAGAGCAAACGCCCGTGCGAATACCCGTGAGGTCTCCTTCAAGTGAAGAAGGCTCACCAGGCGATCGTTCCGCGAGACCGGAGCGACAGGACCGGCCAACACGCGAGCGCAATGATCGAAATGATCGACTGGACCAACCAGCTCGACCAGAATCAAGCGAACCACCGGCGCGAACGGAACGGCCCGAGCGTCCCGTAGCTCCGCGCTCGCAACCTGTGGAGCGAAGAGAGCCACCACAACGATACGATCCGCCGCCGCGTAACGATCCGCCGCCGCGTAACGATCCGCCGCCACGTAACGATCCACCGCCGCGCAATGATCCACCGCCGCGCAGCGATCCACCACCGCGCAGCGATCCACCACCGCGCAGCGATCCACCACCGCGCAGCGATCCACCGCCGCGCAGCGATCCACCGCCGCGCAGCGATCCACCACCGCGCAGCGATCCACCACCGCGCAGCGATCCACCGCCGCAACGTTCTGAGTCCAGATCTGAATCCAGAGAGGACCGAGCGCCGGCCAAGGTAAAAGATCCGCGGTAGTTGCAGGCCAGGGATGATAGCTGGGATCTCAAATTTGGAGATCTCAGATCATTCGTGAGTGTTGCGACGTGCGATTGCTTCCAGAACCATTTTAATTGAAGGAGAAACAATGAAATTTTTAAAACAGGTCCAGGTAATCCTGCCCTTGATGCTGCTCGTTTCCGTCTCGGCTTCGGCGCAAAACCGGATGCGCGTAATTAACGCTTCGCTTGCCGGCGATCAGTCTACCGTGAGGACGGTTACCGATCCGACCTACATCCCGGGCGGCTCGAGAGTATACGTGGCCGACATAAACGGCTTGCCCGGTTTCGAAAATAATCTGGTCGCGGCCTTTCAGAAGAAGCAGGTAAACCTGATTGTCGTGGCTGACAGGTCGCAGGCAGATTTTGAGATCAACGGCTTCGCCGACTCGCAAAGAGCCGGTTGGGCCAAGATCATCTTTGGGAGCGGGCGCCCTGAATCCGAGGCCAGCATGCAGTTGGTGAATCTTCGCAACGGAGTGGTCGCGTACGCCGTGGCTTCTTACAAGGTCGATTCCTACAACGGCAATAAGAGTACGGCGGAGCACCTGGCAAAGAACCTGCGGCAAAAGATGGAACGCGATGAGAAGAGACTCCGAGGAAAGTAACCGGGAGTACAGGAATGGGTGGTTTTCTTATTTCTATTTCTCTGTGCACCCTCTGTGTCCTCTGTGTCTCGGTGGTAAATCTACCTATGGGTCAACACAGAGGACACGGAGGATGCACAGAGTTAGGTCAAACTAAAGGAACAACAAAAGGACAAAAGGGGTTTCAGATGAAAGTCGGAAGGTTGGTCACCAGATGCTTGATGCTCGTTGCCGGAATCGCCATCGCCGCGATGCTCGCCGGCGCCACCGTTAATGCGCAGACGATCGATCCCGATCTCCGGCCCGATCTTCAGCGCGCACTCGCAACCCAGCCGGAATCTTCGGCCAATCACGGAAGAGGCAGGGCAAACAGTTACACGCCGGCGCAAGCAACCGGCGCCTATCGATCAGTCGAAGTATCCGCAATGGCCAGGCGTGATAACGCTGCGGGCGCTGCTACTGCGCCGCGTCCTTCGAGCGACATAAGCGACAGAAACGTTCCGGCGACCAACCCAATCCAACCGGGCACACCCTTAACTCAGGTTTTGCATACTTCGCAGTTGAGCTTGAGTTCCACCGCAGGCACTGACGAACAGTTTGTCGATCGCAACGGCAATCTGATCGCTGACGAGCGAACGACGTTTGATTCCGCGGGCGGGTCATTCGATATCGCGGTGGGCCGATCGGGAGCGCGCTACGAAGTCTATTCGGCGACCCTAAACAACCAGCTCGTCGGCGTGCTGGTGGTTGCGCTGGATACTAACGGCGACTATCGACGCGATACCTCGAACACTTACAACCTGCGAACCGATTTTTCACTGCGTTCAGCAGCGGCCGTTGTAACCGGCGTCTCGAAAGCCGGCCGCGAGTTTGTCATCGTCTCATCCAGCGGTTACTACAATTCCGCGAATGCCAACGATCCGAACAACGAGCCTTCTCCGGGAGTAATACTGCTCGTTCGCGATCCCAGCATTGGCGGTTTTGACAACTCGCGCTCGCGTGAGCTGGTGAAGGTCGGCGATAACCGACTCTACAACGCAAACGCGCTGGCCTTGCTGCCAAACAACGATCTGTTGATTGCGGATTTCCATTCCGACGAGCTCAGGATCATTCGCGACACCGATAACGACGGCGTGCCTGACACGCTTTCAACCGTACCGTATTACTCCTACCGCTTCTCCAACGATTCACCGCTCGACGTGGCAGTGAATTCACGCGGCGTGGTGTTTTCACATTCCGCCGGTAACGACACGGTCATGCTCGCGCTTTACGACGACAACGCAGACGGCCGCGCCGATCGCGACGAGGTTTGCGTGGAAGGTCTCTCGATCGACAATAATCTTTTTCTTCACGGGCTTACTGTGGACGGCCCGGGTAACATCTATGTTATCGAAGATGCATCGGGCCCCTCAGACAGCACCGGTGGCAATGGCGGCACGCCCCGCATCGACGCCTTCCCTGATAGATTCCAGGATGGCTTTCTAAGCGACGGCTCAATCTTCGCGAACGCCGATGACGGAGTGAGTCTCGCATTGAGCGGCCTCAGCTTCGGCGCTTTGCCTGCGAACAAGATCGACGATCCGCAATTCTTCGTGGCCCAACACTACCGCGACTTTCTCAATCGCGAACCCGATGCGAGTGGACTCGCCTTCTGGGTGAATGAAATAACGTCCTGCGGCACTAACTCCGCGTGCATTCAGGTGAAGCGCGTCAATGTTTCCGCGGCATTCTTCCTGTCGATCGAGTTTCAGGAAACGGGCTACCTCGTCTACAGGTTTTACAAAGCGGCTTACGGCAACATACCCGGCGCGCCGGTGCCGGTCAGGTTCAGTGAATTCCTGCCTGACACGCAGCAGATCGGACAGGGCGTCGTGGTGGGCAGGGGAGATTGGACCTTGAAGCTCGAGGAGAACAAGAAGATTTTCGCGGCGCAGTTTGTGGCGCGTTCCCGGTTTACGACTGCTTATCCAAACTCGAGCACGCCCGCGCAATTCGTCGATGCGTTGTTCGCCAACGCGGGCGTCACACCGTCAGCACCCGAACGCACGGCAGTCATCAACGAGTTTGGCGGCGCGAGCACTAGCGCTGATCCGGCGGCGCGCGGACGCGCACTCAGACGCGCGGCTGAAAACCCAACGCTGGGCCAGCAGGAACTCAACCGCGCGTTTGTGTTGATGCAATACTTCGGCTACCTGCGACGAAATCCTAACGATCCACCGGAGCCCGGACTAAACTTCGACGGCTACAATTTCTGGCTGAACAAGCTGAACCAGTTCAACGGCAACTATGTCGCCGCCGAAATGGTTAAGGCGTTTATTACGTCAGGCGAGTATCGGCAAAGATTTGGACCGTGAGGATCTGTTATCAGTCTCTATCCCCAAGAGCTGAGGAACTCCACCGTATTGCAAGTCCTCTCAGCGGATCGCATTTGGATTAGGCCACCAATCGTCGCGTCTGCTCGCCGACGCTGTGACGCTGTTGCCGACCGAGAACGATCCCCGCGTGCTGTTTGCCCGAAGCCACTATGTTGTGTGAAGCGACATGAAGTCTCCAACGTTGAAGGAATACAACACTCGGCCTAAAGACGTATCTGCATCAAGCAACCGATTGCCGGTCAAGGAATTCTTTTTCAATCTTTTCCCCCTCGGTGTCATCGGCGGCGATCTCAGAATCAATCTGTTGCTTGTTTGCGAAATAATAGGCGAGCGCAGCATGCACTCCGGCTGGCGTCAGATGCTCGTACTTGCGGACGATGTCTTCAGTACTGTGGCCAAGATTATGCAGGACCGCTATTCGGTGAACGCTGATTCCGGTGCCGGAGATGCAAGGCTGTTCATGCCGAATCTCGGGCGTGGACGTCAGCAGAGTATCAATCGCGGTGCCCATATATTCCCTCTCCTTTAGGTCATAGCACACTGGTAATTGGGCGAGGTAACGCGCCTGGTTCCGGGAATGTCTATGTTCCCTGTGGCGGGGATTCTACGCGGCCGCTCGCTTACGCACAAAGGTGTACACCTTGATTGGCTTCCCATGGACACTGGTTTATCGAGATGTCTTGAAGTGCGCTACGAAGATTTTGGATCGACGGTGAGGCGAGGTAGGGTGCGGGGCTGGCCCTCAATTTCAGATGTTGTTTCGCCTATTTGATGTGCGCCCATTTTACGATAGAAGCCGGCCGCGTTTGGGTCTGACAAAATCTCAACCTGATCAACGCTTTGCCCGGCTGCGGTTTGCATTGCGTGAAGGAACAGTTCCTTGCCGACTCCGCTGCCGATGTGTGCCGGCGCTACCCAGATGTGATCGAGCTCCGCCTTGTCCGCGCGAATAATCAAGGCATAGAAGCCGACCACTTCGCCTTCACTGTCAGCAACGAACACTTGATTGGCGGCGACAAAATCGGGCGAGATTGTCAGGTCCTCTTGCCAGTGCTCAATCCAATGTTCCGGATAGCCCCAATGCCGCTTGGCATCGTGAGCAATGCGCGTCAGCACGGGCGCGTCGTCGGGAACGGCTCTTCTTATTTTCATGTTTTAGCTAACTCGATGAACGACTGGCAGTCGCTACCGGTTCTGACTTAACTGAGACGGGATTCATTGCTTCAGTTTTCCTACTAGCTCGCGAGCTTGCGCGGCAAACTCGCCCTTAGGTTCCAACTTCAGGTATTCCTGGTATTCCGCCAGCGCGCGCTGCCGTTGGTTTATCTTTAGCAGGATATTTCCGGCCAGCAGATGGGCCTCGGCAAAGTCGGGCTTCAACTGCAACGTACGGCCGATAGCCGGGCCCGCCTTCGCGATGTTCCCCAGGTCCCAATAAAGACGCGAAAGCGTAAAATGACCATGCCAGGATTTATCGTCCAGCTTGAGTCCGGCCAGCAATGTTTTTTCCGCTTCGTCGTAACGCTTTTGACGCCAGTAAACTTCACCCAACGAAAGTGTCCCGGCAGCGCTGGCCGGCTTCAACTCCACCGCCCGTTGAAAAGTAGTTTCCGCTTTTTTCCATTCTCGTTGGTCCATCAAAGCCGTACCCAACAGCAGGTGCGCTTCATAAAAATCAGGATAGACGGCGATGGCTTTTGCCAGGTGTGCCACCGATTCCTCGTAGCTCTTCTTGCCGAGCGCGGTGCGGCCGCGAACTAATTCTTCGCGAGCTTCGACCGGCGCTCGCGCGTCGATAACGTCGATCAAAGCCACGGCGCCTGAATTTTCAGAACTTAGCTCGAAAACCAGGTAGGCGCGAAACACGACTTGCAGGTCAGCATCCTGTTGCACCGGACGAAAACCGGGAACGTTTACTATGACCTTGTAGTAACCGCGTTGCAGGCTGGCGAAGCGAAAGCGACCGGTGCTGTCGGTATCGATCTGGTCGACCAGGCCGCCGCCAAATCTTTCGAGCTTGATTGGAATTCTCCCTGCCGGCAGACCACTCTCGGCCATGCGTACCTGTCCTACGACTTCAAATGAATTAGCCGAAGGTGCTGAGTAGGTATCGCGCTCGCGCTGCGCCGCGAGGGGCGAGCTGATTACCAGCGCGAAGATGAAGGCCAGTGGGTAGCGATGAAGACGAAACACTTTGATGGTCCAAAATATTCGCAGCGGAGGTTGTATGCGAATACAGGCTACTGCCAAAACGCCGGCGTTGCAAAACTAAGCCGGGCGGACTCGAAGGATCCGCCCGGCAGAGTTGTTTCCCACGGACGGACTCAGTGGGTGTACTTAATGCCAAACTGAATCAGCCGCGCCGGAACAGCGGTCCCCGTAATCTTGGTAAAGGTTGCGGGGGTAGCGATGTTTACCGACGAGGGCGTGGTAAAGATCGGATGGTTGAAGACATTGAAGACGTCTCCGCGGAACTGGAACGAGTGTGATTCGCCCAGAGTAAACGACTTTTGCAGCGAGAAGTCCCAGTTTTGCTGGTAGGGAGCGCGCCACGCATTACGCGGCGAGGTACCCCAGCCAGTGGCTCCAGCGCCGGCGCTGTTGGGTAGCGTGGGCGCGGTACCGAAGCATTCCGTTCTCAGGTAATGGTCGAGACGTTGTTGGAGCGTGCCATGCGTGTAAGCATCCGCGATCCGGCTGCAGAGGTACTGCGCCGTACCGCCCGCTGTTCCATACAGACCGCCGCTGGTGCTGTCGGTGATGGAAAACGGCAGACCTTTCTGGTAAGTGATAATCCCACTTATCGCCCAACCTCTCAGGACCGGGTTGTCCATGAAACTGTTCTTACGTACCGGAATATCGTAAGCGTAACTTATGACCAGGCGGTGCGGGCGATCGAAGTCGCCGCGAGCTTTGTTCTGCGCCGCGTTTGATTGATCGTTGTAGATGTTGCCACCGTTTTGGCCGGCGCGCGTGGCGTTCAACTCGTCCGTACTCAACGAGCCGCTGACATTGTCTTCAGTCTTTGAGTAGGTGTAGGCGCCCTGGAAATAGAGACCGCGATGCAGCCGCCGCGACAGCGTGGTTTGCCAGGAGCTGTAGTTGGCAAATCCAATGTTGCCTGAGTAACGTGAACCGCGCTTGCGCGAAAGACCGATGATCTGGTGGCGCAGTTCCTCGTTGTTGACGGTGTTGGTGGTGATGTTGTAACTAACTCCGTTCGCATCGCGAACAACAATCGGGCTGCCAGGGCTGGCAAGTTTGGCGATATAGGGATCCCAGATTCCGATGCCGCCAATGAAATGCGATCCGACGTAACCCGTTTCCAGTGCCCAACCGCCTTTTAGTTGACGCTGTATGGTGAAGTTCCATTGCTGCGTGTAGGGCGTGTAGGCATCGCGCGGTGCACTGGTAAACGACGCCAGATTGATGGAGCAATTGGTGGCGCCCGTGGCGGCGTCGACCGAGCCGATGTGGCTGGCATAGTTCAAGCAACGTTGCCCGGCCGCGTTCACGAAAATCGGTCTGAAGCTCGAGCTGTTGATGTCGTTGGGGTTGGTTGAGATCGCGCCAGTGCTGGTATTGAACAATCCAACGAAGCGAGTGGCCGAGGGAATAAACCCGGTGGCGACGATAGACGGAGCCGGCTGTCCGGAAAACGGATTAGCCAACTGGAACGCCGAGGGCACCGCGCGATTATCAAGCGGCTGCACCGTGAATGGCGCCGCTAGTGAATTTTGCAGAATGTTCTGGTTGGAGAGGCGCTGGTAATAGATACCATAGCCGCCACGCACCACAGTTTTCTGATCGCCGTTGATGTCCCAGGCGAAGCCAACCCGCGGCGCGAAGTTATTATCGTCGCGGCAGCGTTCGAGCGCACAGTTGCGAACGCCGGGCGTGCCCTTGAAGCCGCCGAGATTCACAGCTTCCGGAATCAAGAACGGATTCGCACCGGCGGCGGCTAATGCCGGATCATAGATACCCGCGCGGTTGAGTTTGTCATGGCCGAAGCTCATCGCTTCCCAGCGCAGTCCGAGGTTGAAAGTCATGCGCGAAGTGCGACGGTAGTCGTCCTGAATAAACGCGGCATAGTCGGTGGCGACGAAGTTTCTCGCCGGATCGCCAAACGCAGACTGAATGGCGGTGATGCGCCCGCGCAGGAAATTCTGGAAAGCCGAACAGTCGTTGTTGT
>DASYMB010000098.1:0-2501 GCA_036009285.1 Pyrinomonadaceae bacterium
CCATGTTGAAATTCCAGCCGAACGAGCGTGCCCTTTGTTGCGCGCGTGGGTTCGCCCGCGGTCCCTGTGAAAAGCAGGCTTGGTGTCAGTGAGCGTAGTTATTGTGATGCGCCGACACGATGCGGTTTCGACCTGAATACTTGCTAAAGACGTAAGCGCGACGGGCTATGCCAACCAGCAAAACAATTCCCACCACTGCGATCACAGCCACCAGCATTGCCGCGTGCCAAACACGACCGGCCGCATTCGGCGGCGCCAACATTTGATTAAGCGGCGGGGTAATTCCCTCGGCGCTCTGTTGATAGGCCTGCGTCTCAACGGTGCGAATAACAGCCTGCAAACGTTCCCTGCTCGTGGCGAGTAATCTGAGTTGAGCGCGCACACCTTCTCGCTCGATACTGAGTTGCCGGCGACGGAACTCTCGCAGCTCTTCAGGTTTTGTCGAACCAATACCCGCCAGCGAGCGCTCGATGTTTTCCGGTTTCAAATCTTCATCCAGTTGTTTGACCCGGGATTGTAACTCGGCTTCTCGCGATTCAACTTCGAGCAACTGTAAGCGAAGTGTCTCAACTGACTGCACGACATCGGCTGTTTCCTCGGCCGCAAGCGAGCCTGTAGAGCCCGAGAGTAAAGTTGCGAATAGGATCAAAGTAAATGTGAACTTCATGTGTTGAACTCACTTTGCCCGAAAAATGGTTCGGCCGGTTTTGGCCAAGCAGAAGCCTGACCGTTAGGGAGGGCTCAAGATCGAAATTCTGGCAGAAAGTCCCTTGATCAACGATCCGCCCGCACAATGGGTTCGTCGCGTGATTCAGTGCGCGAGCGCACGAGCAGACCCTTCACAAACTCTGCAATCAAGATGCGACCTTCACCGCGCTGAAACTCGTAAGTCGTTACCACGAAGTCGTTCTCTTTGCGCTCGGAAATCGAGGTTGGTTTACCCAACAGGCGTACCACTTCTTCGCTGCTGAGTCCCTCCTTAATATATGTCGTGCGTGGACCAACGCGAACCACGCCGGGTTTGAAGTCTTCCAGCGGGTAGCTATAGGAAGTGCGCGGGAAAGAATTCTCTTCCGCTACTGCACCGCCGGCAATCTCCACCTTGTCGACACGCAAGCTCGCATTCTTGTCTTCGACATACTGCTTGCTCTCCTGTCTGGCTTGTGCCGCCTGTGCCCCGCGTATCGACGTCTGTGCTGAAACGCTGATTGCCGCGCATGTAACGACTATTACAAAATCTAATAAGTTACGCATAAACTCTCCTGACCTTCCAAGACGTGTTTTGAGGCCCATGCCGCCCCCACTCCCCCTGTTCTCGATCAATCTCTATTTACTAACGCGTAGTCCAGAATGAAAAAGGGCCATCGCCTCTCAGTTATTTGGGAAGACAGAGATAGCGGCGGCGTAAAGCAGACTGTTAGTTTGCGACGGTTCGGCGCGCTACAACTCCGAGGGTGTGACTTCGAGGAACCGGGATTCTTAAAATCTAATCCGGGTTTATCCCCGTAAATCCGCGGCTAATAGAAAAGCGCGCCCGAAGGGGCACGCTTCTGAGTCGGATTGTTGTGGCCATCCTGGACCTGGACCGGCAGGAATGCCTGTCCTACTTAGCTTGCGCTCGTTCCGTTTCGAGCAACTTCTTCTTCCGCCCTAGCCCCCAACGATAACCACCCAGACTCTTGTCTTCGCGAATCACGCGATGACAGGGAATCACGAGAGCAACCGGATTCGTAGCGCAGGCGCGAGCGACTGCCCGCACGGCTTTTTCTTGTCCCATCGCTTTCGCGACTTCGCTGTAAGAGTGAGTTTGGCCATAAGGAATCGCGCGCAACTGCTCCCACACCTGTCGTTGAAAAGCTGTTGCCTGGATATCCAGCGGGAGATCAATGCGTGGACTCTTGCTCTTCAAATGTTCGACTATGGCCTTCACCGCTGAGCGCAGCGGCTTTTCATCCTGGTGAATTTCCGCCGCCGGAAACTCTTTCAACAGATCAGCTTCGAGAGCTGTATCCGAATCGCCGAGCATCACCGAACAGACGCCCTTGTTTGTTGCGGCGACTAACAGACGGCCCAAAGGAGTTTCCACGATCGTAAAGTTGATCGCAGCGCCGCGTCCACCTTTTCCATAAGTCGCCGGCGTCATTCCAAGCTGCGACGACGCACTCGAATACAGCCGGCTGCTCGAACCAAAGCCCGCGTCGTACATCGCGCTGGTGATGGCCTCGCCCTGGCGGACGCCCTGCTTGAATTTGTTAACCCGGAAAGTCTCCGCATAATCCTTCGGCGTGATGCCCATGATGCTTTTGAAAGTTCGTTGGAGATGAAAAGAGCTAACGCCGAGCTGCTCGCCGAGCGCAGACAGCGGGACTGGCTCACCTTCATTCTCCTCGATAATGCGACAAACCTGCTGCGCCATTTGCACCTGCGGATCGGTAACGCGCGTGTCGCGAGGATGGCAGCGACGGCAGGCGCGAAAACCAGATCGCTCGGCGCTCTCAGGC
>DASYMB010000099.1:0-6277 GCA_036009285.1 Pyrinomonadaceae bacterium
ATGCCGTTAACGGCGGGCTTCATTGGTAAGGTGATGGTGTTTCGCGCCGCGCTCGATCAGGGCTATTACCTGCTCGTGGTTATCGGCGTGCTAAACACGGCGATTTCGGCGTACTACTATTTACGGCTGATCATCGTCATGTTTTTCCGCGAAAGGACCACCGCCTGGAACGCACCGCAAATACCGGCGAGTATTGGCCTGGCCCTGGTCATCACTATCCTGGGCGTTTTCTACCTTGGCCTCTTTCCCGGCCGCGTCATCAATGCGCTGCAAACAAAAGCTGTCGGATCGGTGTCGATGAGATAGCGTAGTCCATGTCAGAACCGCCTGCGGTAGCGGGTGGGCCGAGACTCGTAGACTAAGTATGACTGCAATCCACCCGCTACCGCAGGTGGTTCTGACATGGGCCAAATGACTGCCGAAGAATATGCGGAGCAAGTTAAGACTGCGCTTGCCGGCGCCTGGCTGCCTCACATCTACCGCGACCGCGTTCGCAGCCGCCGCAGCCGCTCATACCACTTCGAGGGGCTAACCAGCAAAGCTCGCGTGGAGATTCAGCACACGCTCTTGGGTGTGGAATTGAAAGCCGGCCGGCGACGTTTGCTTTGCCCTGACCTCGCGACGGCGCGTTACCTTTCAATTTTTGCGCGCGCCGGTTGTGAGCACGTGGCCGTGCCTTACGACATCACCACAATCTCCCAACTAGCCGACGAGATCGAGTCGTCATGGCACCGAATGTTTTTACTGGCGGACCATCAAGCCGCGGGCAAATCGGAGGCATTCAAGAGTCGCATCCACCGTCTGCTGATTGGAAAAATAAGGGCCGAAGTTTCCGAGGCCGGCGCCGGAGCTGCGATTCCTGAGTTCAAACAAACTACAAAGCAGCGAACGTAGTGGTAAAGCAAACTGTTAGTTTGCGTCGACCTGCCAAACGCACCAGACGAAAGATGACTCTGCCGCGTTAACGCAAACTAACAGTTTGCTTTACCAGTGGGCTGATCAATTCGCTGTGCCGCAATCTTAGCGCTTGCGTTAAAGAAGAGTTCGAAGTTTAATAGTCCGCAACATGATCGAAGAGCCGAGGAAACTCCAAATCGAAGACCCAACATCTACCGAGGCCGCTACCGCGCTTCCCTTTCCCTTCAATCAACAAACGTTCTGTCGCTACGAGCCCATCGAAAAGCAGATCGATGAAGTGCGTGTGCTCGTGGTCGATAGTTTACTGCGCGATGAGGACGACCTTTCAGACGTGGCGCGGACGGATTGGGGCAACGGCGCCACCCTGGAGATCAAACGCGAACGTCGCATCGCTAAGATGGCGATCGAAAATATTCTGAGCAACCTCGAGCGGCTGGTGAAACACCCCACCGCCAGGGTTACGCCCCTCGCGTCCATCGCGCTGGCTGCCGGCCAGTTTAAGCCGGACGCGATCGTGCTTAGTGGCACGCTGCGCGATTTTGATTATTACAATCCGACGGTGATCGAAAGCTTCGCTGAGTTCATTCGCACAAGCACCATTCCCGTTCTGGCAATCTGCGGCGGACATCAACTCGTCGGCCTTAGTTTTGGCGCTCGCGTGGTAACTCTCGATCGTCTGGAGCAGCATCAACAACGCGAGAATCGGCCGTTGGAATACCAGTATCGGTTCATCCGCATTACTGAGCCGAAGGATCCGATTTTTCGCGGGATTAATAATCCAGCCTCGGGCCTGTGGCAGGATTACACCCAGCAGGCGCGCGTGTTGCGCGTTTGGCAGAACCACGGACTACAACTCGATCGCGTGCCCGAAGGCTTTAGTTTGCTTGCCACCTCCTACCTTTGTCGGAACCAGATGATGGTCAAACGCGACGAAGGCCAGCTTATCTACACGGTCCAGTTTCACCTGGAAAAATCTTTCGAAGACTGGAACAAGAGCCGCACTCGCTGGGAACATCAGAACGAGTCGCGCGACGGCCGCATCTTGTTTGAAAACTTCCTGCAACTGGCGCTGGCGCATCAGTAGTAAAATTTGCGCTAACTGCATCAGTCTAAATCTATTGCCAGGACGTTTTCGCGGTGTTATAAGGGGTTGAATCAGTTCATCGTTCCGCTTCTGTCGTTAGCTCGCCGGCCACCAGTTCAGCGGTGATGGTTCTACCAGGCTAGGTAACTACAAGAATTACTCCAGTAGTCTCACATCGTCGTAAAGAAAAGACGCTTCTCAAGGAACCGGAGACCTCATGCACACTTTCCTTATCGTATGCGGAATTTTCCTTGTCATTGGATCCATGTTTCCAATAACCGTTAGGTTCGGACTCACAGCCTCGACTAAACCGAATCGATGGATACAAAACTGTCTTCCGTTTTCGGTCTTCATGCTCTCGGCCTTTCCCATCGCCATGGGTATCTTTGCAGTTACCATTTCAAGCCTTAAGACTCTTAACGGCATCGATGTATTCTCAGCAACGACATTTGGTGACGCATCCCTGCTTTATACTTCGGCCGCCGCATTGCTCTTCCTGTTTGGCTTGACTTCAGTAATCGTGCTTCATGACTTTACGTCACGTCCGGTGGGGCCTTACATCTTAAGAAAGAATATTGCCGCTGAAGCGTTTCGGTTAGAAAAAGAATTACGCGATGCCGCAAAGATCAATAAAACTAAAAGGCGTCGCCCGGTAGGGACAAGAAAACGTGCCGCGCATCGAAAGTCGAAATCCGCATCATCTGAAAACACGGCCACAATCCGGCGTTATCAGAATCTTGTTCAACTCAACTCCCTTAAAGAAATATTCCAAAACGGCAACGTCGTTGCTGCGGCGTACTTGGGAATCGCTTGGATTGGATGCATGTGCGTCATCTTCTACTTCTGGTACGTGGCCGTCCTGGTCCTCTCAAATCAAAAGTTGCCCGATGGAACTATCAGTAAACTATTGACTGTTTTTGTCCTGCTTATCACCTGGTTACCAATGCGAGTGCATATGGATTGGTATCAAAACTATTTTCATAACCCCAAATGGCTCATTAAGTCTAACGGTTTTTTGATGGGGATCGTCATGGCCGCAGCGGGCCTGGGCCTTCTCATTTTCATTACTAAGCCCGAGGCGATCGCGATCGTCTGCGCGGTTGTGAACGCGTTAGTGCTGTTGTTCGTGGGGGTCGCCGGGAGATTCAAGCCCGAATGGCTGCGTGCCTTGGCCGACGCCTTTCAAGCGATGCCTTTTGTTTATTTTCTGGCAGCGTATATTATTTTTTTCTTCGTTATAGTCACTATTGGAATCAGAATTCTCAACACTTGACGTCGCCGCTGACTTCGGTGCTTGAGCCACGGCGCGCGCTGCGGAGCGAGTCGAGGGACACTAGACTCAGTACCTGCTGTCAGTAAAGCAAAAGCACTCACACTTCTAACTCGCTTTCAATGAGGCCCGACGTAATAACTGACATATCTCTCGCCACGGCCGCGAAACTTCTCGCCAAGCGCGATAAGCACCTGGCCGGGATTCTTAGAACGCTTGGGCCACCGCCGCTTTGGGCGCGCCGTCCCGGCTTTGCTACGCTCGTCCACATTATTCTCGAACAACAAGTCTCGCTCGCGTCGGCAGCTTCCATGCTCGCACGGCTGAGAAAAAATGTTATTCCTTTTCAACCGGCCCGTATGATCGAGTTGGGCGAAGGCCACCTGAAATCGCTCGGATTGACGCGACAGAAAACAGCCTATTGCCTGGACCTGGCCCAGTCTCTAACAGACAAACGTCTGCGGTTGTCGCAGCTTTACCGAATGAGCGATCCGCAGGCGAAGGCAGCATTGATGGAGATAAAAGGGCTGGGCTCGTGGATCGCCGACGTTTACCTGTTGATGGTCCTGCGCCGGCCCGATGTTTTCCCAGAGACTGATCTCGCACTCGTGACTGCAGTCACCAAACTCAAGCAACTAGCAAGCAGACCAACTTCGAATCAACTATTGGAAATGGCGGAAGCGTGGCGGCCGTATCGTTCCGTCGCGGCGCGAATGTTATGGCAATACTACCTGGCGAGGCGAGCTTAAAAAGGAAGACGTAGCCGCGGAATTACGCGGGACGAACGCGGATCAGAATAGTCAGAACCGCCTGCGATAGCGGGCGGGTCATTCGCTGTGAATGCCCATCCGCTACCGCAGATGGTACTGACAAGCAGTGCATCCGCGGCTAATCACTTCGCTATCGTCGAGGCGGTGGTGACGGGGCGCGACGACATGGTGAAGTCACTGGCCACCGGCACGTTTTCCATCGTCAATTCGATCAACCGATCGACCACGGCTTTGAGGTCCTTGGTTTCTGCAAACACGCGGAGTTGCTCCTCCGCAGAAGTGCGGCGCTCAAGAATCGTATGAATGTGTTCGATCTCCTTGCGTGAGCCCAGCTCATCTACCACGTCGTCGACAAAGTCGAGCAGCTCCAAAATCAGATCGCGGGTCGGCACTTCTTTCTGTTTGCCAAAGTCAATCATCTTCCCGTCGATTCCCCAGCGCACCGCGCGCCACTTGTTCTCCTGAATCAGCATGCGGCGATACAGGCGAAAACCAAGATTCTTATCGATGAGTTTCGTGAGCTTGGCGACAATCGCCTGAAACAACGCGGCAATGGCAATTGTATCGTCAACGCGCGTGGGAATGTCGCAGATACGAAACTCCAAGGTCGGAAAAATCGGATGCGGCCTCAGGTCCCACCAAATCTTCTTGCCGTCGTTAATGCACTGCGTCTTCACCAACAGGTCGACATAACGTTGGAAGTTTGCATACGAGTCGAAGTGATCCGGAATGTCGGTGCGGGGAAACTGTTTGAAGACTTCGGTGCGATACGACTTGAGCCCGGTGTTGTGGCCCATCCAAAACGGCGATGAAGTTGTCAGCGCCAGCACGTGAGGCAGGAAATAACGCGCGGCATTCATGATATGGATGCGCCGCTCCAGATCCGCAACGCCGACGTGAACGTGCAAACCGAAAATCAACAGCGACCGGGCTACGGTTTGGAGCTCCTGAACCAGCAACTCGTATCGTTCGTCGTCGTAAATCTTCTGGTCCTGCCAATGCGAGAAGGGATGCGTGGAGGCGGCAACTATCACCAGGCCGGTCTTAGCCGCGAGCGCCGAGATGATGCTGCGCAAGCGCGTAATGTCGGCGCGCGCTTCCTGAATATTCTTGCAAATCCCGGTGCCCACTTCGACCATGGACTGAATCATCTCGGGCTTGATCTGCTCGCCGAGAATCATCTTCCCTTCCTCCAGAAACTCCGACACGTGTGAACGCAGCTCACGCGTTTGAGGATCGACAATCTGAAACTCTTCCTCAATGCCTAACGTGAATTGATCGAACATCGCTTCAGCCTCCTATTCGTGAAGCAGTCTCATCAAGCGTTCAAGTGTCGCTGAATCATTCGCCAGTCGGGCGTGAGTTTGCCGATGAACTCATATCGCCAATGCTTGAGCGCGCTGACGGGCGAATAGACGGGACTGTAAAGGTCGAAATGAACGTACCACTTTTGAAGTTTTCCATCCACATAGAGAAAATGCAGCACTGCGTCGGCGCGACCTTTCTCGTAAAAGCCGCCGGTCGTACCTTTGTGGTTTGCCAAAAAACGGGCGAAATCTTTTCGTTCGCTTAACGTCGACTTAACAAAAGGCCACGCTGAAAAACTAATGCCGACTCCGCCCTCACCATAAACATTGTCGATCTTCCTGATCACCTGCCAAAGGTTTTTGGCTTGCAGACGGGAAACCATGATCAGCAGGGTCTGCTGTTTGTCGACTGCGCAGTTGTTGAATGCGGACTCGTCAGTAGTTGCGCCCCACAGTCCTGATAATTTTCCGGCTAAAGCTTCTCGCGTATTATCGGAAAGCTCTTGCCAGAGCAACGGTGTCACCTCGGCGATGGAATCAGCCACGTTCCAACTCCGTTTCGATCAAGGCACGGTTCTCTTCCGACAACCCTTGAAAGCGAAGACCAACGCCGTGGGCCTGATCGCTATAAACCACTTCCGCATTCGCAACTATCTGTTTGCCGTCGCCGAACGGGATGCGAACCAGCAGCACCGCGCCTTCGGGCAAGCTTGCCTGCGTGTTCATGTAGAAGCCGCCAACGCTGATGTCCTTCGTGCTCGCCACTCCGGTTGCGTCCTTGCCGTCGAAGAAAACGTCGACGATTAACCGTGAACGATCGTAGCGGCGTCGCTCGTCGGGTCCATCCAGGCTTTCCTCTTGATCGTCAACCACGGCAGAGTCTCCTCAGTTGTAATCGCGTTTGCGCCGGTTATTGTACCTTTTTCCT
>DASYMB010000100.1:0-4666 GCA_036009285.1 Pyrinomonadaceae bacterium
TCCCCCACAGATTTGACGCCAGGGTTGGTTTCGAATAGTGAGACACTGAGCCGCCATTTGCGCTGGACCACCACAACATGAACGCCGTCGATGGCGTGAACTTATCTGTCGTGTGAATTTGCATGATCGACATACCGTTCGAGCCAGACGGCACCATCATATCCGCCTCGTATTGCCACTGGCCGGAGGTGTAATCCTGCTGACCATCAAGATTGAAGCGCCGCTCGGTGCGCGGCTGTGTTTCGCTGCCCGGACTGTACGGCTTGTCGTTACTTTTCACCCACAGGTGATACACCCCATCCAAAATACAATACCGCTCAAACTCCGGCACGTTGTCAGGCTTCTGCACCTGGAAGGTGCAACACACCGACGTCCATACGACTGACCCGGGGGCCGGCGCCTGAGCTGATTTCTTCGTGCTCGTTCCCGCAGCCTTCGACCCCTTCGTTCCTTTGGAAGCAAGTTTATTTGTCATGGGCTTTCTCCTTAAGTGAGTATTGAGATGTCATCACTAAACAGGTGCGCCGTGGCGCATTCGTAATGATCATCGTGAAGAGTGGTTCTAAGTGCAACCGTCTGTTCGATCCTTTCGAACTATGAAAGCACTCCCGCCGCTACTGAGCCGCGCCCGGCCAAGGCAGCCTTGAGGGCATCGCAGACGTAGGCAACCTTCTCCTCGGTAAGATTGAGCCCTGAAGGAAGGTTAATGCCGAACGGCGTTACGCGATAGGCGACGCTGTTGCGCGCGCGTGCGCGACTAGCTTCTTCTGTCTCGCGGTAGGCCGGGATCGAACTCAAAGGAAAGAAGAACGGCCGGCAGTCTATGTTGCCTTCGTCCATCAATCGCATCAGCTCCTCCTTCCGGAGGTCGTACGCGGGGTCGAGCACTGCCGTTACCATCCAGTAAACATTGCGCGCGTCCGGCGAACCATAGTTGAGGCGGAGGCCTGCCACTCCGCCTAGTTCATTCTCGTACCAGGAGAAGATGCGCCGCTTCTGCTCCAGCAGTTCTTCGACGCGCTCAAGCTGCGCGAGCCCCAGCGCCGCCTGCATGCTGCTCATCTTGTATTTGTAGGCGACCTCGTGGTTGAAAAACATTTTATCGCCCGGGATGCGCCCATGGTCGCGCAGGAATTGCGCGCGCTCGAAGAGCGTGGTGTCGTCTGTGACGAGCATGCCGCCCTCGCCGGTCGTGAGCGTCTTCGATCCGTGAAAACTAAAGACGCCGGCGCGCCCGAAGCTGCCCGCCTTGCGCCCTTTATACTCCGAACCGATCGCCTCCGCCGCGTCCTCGATGACGACTATGCCATGCCGGCGAGCTACCTCCTGTATAGCGTCCCAATCCGGCTGGTTGCCGTAGAGATCGACAGGGATAACGGCCTTCGTCCGCGGCGTGATGCACTCCTCAAACGATGAAGCAGAGATGCACCACGTTTGTTCGTCGATATCGGCGAAGACGGGAGTTGCGCCCACGTAAGAGACGGGCGCGCAGGAGGCGATCCAGGTTACATCGGGAACGATGACTTCATCGCCCGGGCCGACGCCCAGCGCAGCGAGGGCGAGGTGAAGTCCGGCTGTGCACGACGGCAGCGCCATCGCGTGCTGCAGTCCCAGGTATCCGGCGAAGGCCCGCTCGAAGCGGACGTGATACATGTTGGCGTTGCCATACCAGGCATTTGTCACCGCGTCGGTGACGTAGTCGATCTCCTTCTGCGAGATCGATGGGCCAGAGACGAGAATTCTTTCCATAACTTAATCCTTGATGCAGCGCAAGTATCCGCCCGGCGCGACCGTGATGAGCAGCTTGTTATCAAACTCGCGGTCCACTTCAAAGCGATCATTCTTGCGCAAAAATTCGCGGACCGCGGTCAGCGGGTTTTCGTCTGGTCCCCAGGGACGTTCGCGAGAAAACTCTTCCGGCATCTCGCCGATGATCGTGTCGAAGACGATCAGGTAACTGTCTTGTTTTACCAGCGGCGAGTAAAGCTCGAGCTCGCGCAAGACGTGTTCGTGAGTGTGATTCGAATCGAGCAGCACCAGCACGCGCCGCTTGCCTTGCGCGTGTTGCCTGACCTCTGCAAAAGTTTCCGCGGCGACGGACGATCCTTGAATCATTCGAATGCGCTTCGCGAGCGCGTGCCGCTCAACCTCGATGCGGTTGTGTTCGCGTATGTCTATATCTACGCCGACGACGAGCCCGTCGCCGCCGAGGAGTTCCAGTATTGACGCCGAAAAAATCAAAGACCCGCCGCGCGCGATGCCGGTCTCGATGATAAGGTCGGGCCGCACCTTCCAGATTATTTCCTGCACCGCGATCAGGTCCTGCGGGAACTGGATAATGGGCCGCCCGAGCCAGGTGAAGTGATAGGAATACTCGTGCTGCGAAACGGCAGCGAACCACTCGCGCGTCAGCCGCCGCAGCGAATCGTCCGCGCCCATCTGCTCAACGAACGAGCGGTTCCTCTCCTCAAACTCGTCCATTAATCGTCCTGCCCTTCGTCGCCGATTTTTCTAATTTCCACGCGCACCTCGTACGTCTGACCGTCTGCAACGAACGATGCGGCCGGGTGCGGCGGAAACGTTCGGGCCCGCAACAGATTCAAAAGGTCGCGAGCGGTGTAAGTTTTATCAAGTTCGATCCTCGATGCTTCTTCAAGCTCGCGCGCGAAGTGGAAACTACCGCACTCGAGCTCCTGCGGAACACGTGGGATGTTTCCACTCTTGATTGCAGGGTAACTTTCCTTAAATAGCCTGACGATTTCCTGCTGCGCCTTATGGTAGAGCGTCGCGCCCGTGTCTGCCCACGTCGTCTCGATGCGCGACTGGAAGGCGATGTCGCCGCAGTCTACCGCGTCGCCTACCCAATGAAGCGTGACGCCAAATGGCGCTCCCTCGACGAGCGCCCAGAAGTTGTAATGCTTTCCCCGGTTGTAGGGGAGGTAGCTGGGGTGAAAATTCAAACAGCCCAGCCGCGGAACCGAGATCAACTCCGGTTTGATAATGTAGGGCCACCACGCGAGGATTGCCAAATCAAGCCCGAGTTCGCGCAGAGCTGCGAGCGTCTGCGGCCCAGCGAGCGAGTTGCTGTAAAAGATCGCAGCCGCATCTTTGACACCGGAGCCCTCTACGATCTGCGCGTTCAGGCCGACCGCGTCCTGCGAGTCGAGAATGAGGCAGGCAGGCGGCTCGCCCGCGGCGCCGAGAAACCGGGCCACTTCCAACCCCACCACGTTCGTTGCAAACAAAGCTATCTTCATCGCACTCATAACAAATATCACTTCCAGGCATGTACCACCGCTGATCAAGCTTGCTGTTCTAAACTTAAAGATTGAAATCGTCAAACGTCCTATTAGATCGCCCCATAGTACACCGTGCCAATTTAAGGCAATATCGCGGCACTTCTTAACTATGATAATTCCTTTTGAGCGGCGTGGACGAAAGCGTGAGAGCGATTTCTTTCTGATTACGCCGATCCCCAGAGGCATCCGGGTGAGCTACAGAGATGAGTTTTTTAGGGGGTCCTGATTCTAACAGGCACCTTGTTGCTGACAGCGCCATGCACGTTGATACTCATCCAGAGCTTATCAGTGCCAGCGATGTTGGCAGGCAGTTTTACTATGATCTCCGTAAGCCAGTCGCAGTCCGGCACCTTTCCCACGTACTCAACTGGCAAGGTATAGACCGCGAACTGGACATCTTCACCCTGAGCCCTTACTGCCGAAGCAGTCTCCCCTGGTATATGTGTACGTCACCGCGAGATCAGACAAGCCATCACCGTTGAGATCGGCCGCTACAATGGTTCTAGCGTTTAGATAACCGAAGTCGTACCGCACTTCGCGTCCAAAGCCGTGCCACTGGGCCGTGCCGCTAGCTGTCGCTCCTATCAGAACAAACAGACACAAAGAAATCGCCAGGGCCAGATAAAGCCGGTTGTCTTTTGCCAACAGATGAATCGACGTTTCCATGACTCAGACTTAGAGGATACGCTCCTTCAGGGCAATTTTAAAAACGCGTTGCCCCCAGAGCAGCGATTCACATTTTCGATGAAATCTAATGCGGAGGGATGCTTTGCAAACGATCGCGAGAGGCTCAATAGCTCACCGGTTCCCCAGGGAAATTGATAGGAGCGGGTGTTCCCTATCCCTTTGCGAGATGGCGGTCACCGCGAGCGGCCAATCGATGCCAAACGCCGGATCGTCCCAACGGACTCCGCGAGCTGATTCCTGGTGGTAGTAGGCGGATACCTGATAAAACACTTCCGTTTCGTCTTCCAATGTTTGGAAACCATGGGCGAAACCCTCAGGCACATAGACCATCAGCCGGTTACGGGCACTCAACTCCACGCGGATCCATTTTAACCGGGTCGGCGAATCCTCGCGCAGGTCGATAATCACATCGTAAATGGCGCCTGCCGTGCATCGCACAAGCTTCGCTTCTTCGTGAGGAAAACTTTGATAGTGCATTCCTCTCAGCGTGCCCCGCTGCTTATTGAAAGAGCTATTACACTGCACAGTCTTCGCATTCAAGGCGCGAGCAGCAAACTCTTCCTGGCTCCAGGTTCGCGCGAAAAAACCGCGCTCGTCATCAAACCTTTCCGGCTCGATAACAAAGGCGCCCTCTAGTTCAGTTTCTTTGAATTTGATTCCCATTGTTTCTTCGTTGCTCT
>DASYMB010000101.1:0-5485 GCA_036009285.1 Pyrinomonadaceae bacterium
GGGACCAGCCCAACTCCTGCTTAATCAGTTTCGAACTCGCCACTACGATCGCCGGATCCTCCGCGCGGCGGGCGGTGATCCTAGCCGGAATTTCCTTGCCCGTTATTTTGCTGGCGCATGAGATCACTTCCTTAACCGTGAAACCATCGCCACCGCAACCAACGTTGTAAACGGCACTGCGCTCATTGAGAATATTGATTGCAAGTCGGTGGGCTCGCGCCAAATCAACCACATGAATGTAATCTCGCACGCAGGTGCCATCACGGGTTGGATAGTCGTCCCCGTAAATCTCTAAGTGCGATCGTCTCCCCGCGGCAACTTGCAAGAGAAGCGGAATCAAATGCGTTTCGGCAGCGCGCCATTCGCCGCAACGCACGGTGGCGCCGGCCACGTTGAAATAGCGAAACGTCACGTATCTGAGACCATAGGCCTGCTCATACCAATGGAGCGCACGCTCGAAGGCGAGCTTTGTTTCGCTGTAGGGATTAGTAGGGCCTGGCGGATCGGCTTCTTCTATTCGTTGCCAATAGAGCTCACCATAAACAGCCGCAGTGGAGGAGAATATGAGTCGCGTTATCTGGGCGTCCTTCATCACACCAAGTAAGGACAAGCCGGCGAGAAAATTTGTCTCATAACATTTCGCCGGATGCTGCATGGATTCTCCTGCGAGCGAATCCGACGCAGTGTGAATCACAACTTCGATATTTCGTTGCCGGAGCGTCGATTTCAACCGCTCACGATCGAGCAGGTCAGCATGAACAAATTCAGCCCCGGGACTAACCGCCGCGCGATGGCCTTCGTTAAGATTGTCGTAGACAGTCAGTTCGTGGCCGGCGCGCAATAACTCCTCTACGATCACGCTGCCGATGTAACCAGCTCCACCTGTAACCAGAATGCGCATTTGTTAACCATCGGTCGTCTTCGGCAGCTCCTTAAAACTTTTTTCCGACTACCGGTTGCCATCCTTGCGATCAGACTCAAGCAGAAGCGGCTCCCGATTGGATTAGCGGATTCCAATTGCGCTAGCGGTGGATTTCAACCCGCCCCCCCGCTAACGCAGGGGGTTCCGACAGTTACGTTGCGGTGGCTGCGCGCGCCTGAGAAGACTCGGTTGACGCTGCGTCATGCGGTTCGACGCCAGTCTCGATATACGACTTCATCCGCATCAGGTCTTCTTCCATTTCTGTTTCCGGATCACGTCCGAAAAGCTTCGCGACAACGTGTCCCAGGACTCCCGCGGGCGGTGTGTAATGGAGCTTCACATCTACCCGGGTCGACCCGTCGGGATTCGTTTCGAAGCGAACGCTGCCGTGACTTTCCACTTCGGATCCGGCAACGGTTTTCCACGCCAGCACGCGGTTCGGCTCAAACTCTGTGACGACAGCGTCCCACTCGACTGACTTGCCGGTTGGGCCCATCACGACCCAGTGGGATCGACCATCTCCCAAATCTTTAACCTCGACCACGTTCGACATGAAACGCGGGAAGTTTTCATAGTTGGTCCAGAATGCGAAGACCCTCTCGACAGGCGCGTCGATATTGATCGATTTCTGGATATCGATGGCGTCGGGCGCGAAACCGACGAGACGTTTCATATCTTTGTTAATCGCACTGCGGGCGACGAGGCTCAGCCCGACTGTCCCGAGAATCCTCGAGGTCACGGTCCGTCGCTTGAGGTTCTGGATGATCAATGCGACTCCGACAGCGGCAGCGAGAACGCGCACAGCCGGGGGCCAGTTCTGCTTCATAAAAGCCAGGGCATTTTTTCGACGAGGTTTTCCGCCTTGTAAGGCAGGCACGTGGTCTGGCGACTGATGCACTTGAAGCTGATTGTCTATCTCGCGGACACCTGGTACAGCGGAAACGGCAGCGAGCAAATCATCAAGTTCGTCTGCGAGCACATGTCCGGTAAGTTGAACGCGGCCGCGGTCTGCCGAAACCTCGATGGCCCCCGGGTGCGAAACAACTTTGCCCAATTCTGAACGTACCCGGGCGACGAGTTTTTCATCGGGCGGCTGATCGCAAGTTACTTTTGCCGCGGCTTCAGCGACGAGTCCCTGGGCACGGTTGCGGAGATCGCGGGCGGTGACCTCGAGCGCGCGCGGTGCTTTTCTTTTCGCACTAATAAGCTTGTCGCGTAGAAGCGCGCGACGACGACGGCCGCGCTCCGGATCAAGGAAGTACATCAAAGCGGCCCCCAACCCGGCGCCGCTGAGGAGTCTCAGTTCCCTATTCATAGTTCTCTCCGTCTGCAATCTGCGCCACCAGCGATGCATCCATTCGGAAGCGGGCTGATACTTCTTTGGTTAGCATCTCAGTCTGATTGGTCTGCGGGGTAACTCTGCGTTCTCTGCGCCTCGACGGTGAATCCTTATCGCCACTGTTTCCACCGCCGAGGCGCAAAGGCCGCGCAGAGAAAAGCTGAACTTACGTTTACTGCTTTTTAGATCGTGAAGGTAACAAAACCGGGCGGGTTGAATCGGTACTCTTAGGTACGGATGGTAAGAAAAACGAGCGGCCGTCTCAGGTTGTCAGAACCACCTGCGTAAGCGGGTGGCCCTCAACTTACGTCGCCACCCGCTCACGCAGGTGGTTCTGACTCAAGCTCCGGAGCTCTGCCCCCAGCCGTTCGACGACCGATTGCCATTCACCCTGTCGCTCTTGCCGGAACAAACGCATTGTCGGATACCAGGGGCTATCGTCGCGCTCCTTCATCCAGCGCCAGTCCGCTTCGTATTGAAGTAGATTCCACATTGGCACTCCGAGTGAGCCGGCCAGATGTGCCGGCATAGAATCAACTGAGATCACAAGATCGAGGCCCCGCATGATTTGGGCGGTTGCAAAAATATCGTCCGAGCCTGGTAAACCCTCGAGCCACTCCGGCCACTCCGCCATTGCCGGCCCGCGTTGCAGGATGTGCCACGCAATGTTCGGAAGCTTTGCGAGTGCACCGAGCAGCCTGATCGGTATCGAACGCTGCTCATCCCATTCACCTCCTTTCCAAACAAGACCGACGGCCATTCTTTCGTCGCGGCACAATTGCGCTCGGGGCACGTGCAGATACGGGACTTCTGCCGGCAACGTCGACAGAGTCGAGCGGAATGCGTGCGGCAATTCCATGCTTTCAATATCCACGTCGTATGCGAGTCGCGGCGCGCCATCGTGTAAAGGCAATAGCTTGTCGATCGCGGGCATCGTGGCGAGCAGTGAAATGAGCGCCGGCTGTGCCCAGACAATCACTTCCGCGGCCACCGCTTTGATTAGAGTCGCGTAGCGTATGAATTGGATCGTGTCGCCGAGACCGTGATAGCAACGTACCAGAACTCGCTTTCCCTGAAGTGGGGTGCCGTCCCATATGTATTGAAGGTGGCGCGGCAAATGCGAACAAGGAATACCAGCCCGCGAAGTTAGCACCCGATCACAAACCTTCCAGGCGCGTTCAAAATCGCCGTGCTGCAGAAGTTGAAACCAGTCATCTTGAGGGCGCGGGCCATGCGAATGAGAAATTGTATTCTGTTGAGCTTGCTTCATTCTTAGCCCGCGTAACGACGAGTCATCCGCGCGCAGAAGTCAGCAAACTCTTCCGCATGCTGCGGTGGGCTGGTGTGATGCGGACGGATGCCGCAGGCCTCCGGCGTAAAACAGAAGGTGAGAGTTAAATCAAACTCGTCGAGCGCCGCCACCAGTCGATCAAACCATTCCACGGCGTCCGGTCGGAAACTATCAGACCAGCTCATACCGGTGCGCAACTGTTTGACGCCAAGCACCCGGAGCCACTCGACTGCGCTTGCCAGCCGGTGGTCCTTGAAATGGAACCACTGGCAAATACCTAGTTGTGGCGCGTACGCTGCAAACTGCGAGAGGGCGCGTTTTGGCGTGCCGTCTTCACGTAAGAGGCCCATGTAAAAGTGACGATAGTAGGATGAACCTTCCGCTTCTCGATGACGCGTCGTCGCCGGCCAGGAACGCGGCAGATCATAGAGACTGTACCAATGTATCCGCTCCACCTTTCCTATTAACAATTCAGCCGTACGTTTTAGACCAAACTCCTGCACCTCTTCCGCTCCGAAAGTTGAAACGCCGACTTCCGAAACCCACACCGGCAGTTTGGTCACTGCTTCAATCTCTTTGAGCCTCTCGGGCCACTCGTCGATCTGCCAGTGATTCCAGTCGAGCGGGAAACCGTGGACAGCGACCGCATCAATGTAATCGAGCACGCCTTGTTCGCGCATGTTGGTAATAAAATTCGGATCGATGGGGGAGATTCCGCCGAGGATGCGCAACAGGCTTGGGTTCTCGGCCCTAACCGCATCCGAGGCAAGCTTCATCATTTGGGCATAGATCCGCCACTCGGGATCAATCTCAAAATCCCAGTGCGAGAGATTGTTCGGCTCATTCCAGAGCATCACTGCTTCAATCATGATTGTCGCTTCCATCGCGCGTCGGATAGATCGCACGCACGGACCCATCTTGATTCTCCGCGCGCCGGCAAATGTAGACTTCCGGTTCGGGATGCATCGTGATCTCAAAACCGGAGCTGCGCAGCATCGCCTCCATGCAGGCGCGATTTGGAATCCACCAGTTCGTCGGGTCGCTTGAATAGCGCTGCTCAATGAAGTGCATGCGGGGAAAGCCGGGCCGCTCGAATATCTCCGTGTGCTGGAAAGGATAATTCTTTTCCAGCGGCTCTATGGTCGCGCTGCCGCGCAGCATGGATTGAAAGACGAGGGTGTCGCGCACTGCGTGCTGGTGAAGCAGATCGAGCGCCAACAGCGGGTGACGCAAGTGATAGAACACGCCCATGAAAAGTACCAGATCAAACTTTTCGCCTAGCTGCGCCACATCGTATGCGGACAGGAGCCGGAACTCGATCTCAACGCCGCACACTTCAGAAGCGAACCGCGCCTGCGCCAGGTATTTTTCGTCGGTGTCAATTCCGACTACGCGATCGGCCCCGCGCCGCTTCATCTCGATCGAATAGAAGCCGGCGTTGCAGCCTACGTCGAGTACCGTTCGCCCGCGTAAATCTGAAGGGATGGCGTGCGCGAAATGGCGCCACTTCAGGTTCGGGTAATCGCCGAGAAAATGGTTCGGCGCAGTTTTCACTCCGCGCAAGTCAAGGTTGTGAAACCATTGGCCGAGATCACGCACGCGCTGTGCGATCCGGATGGTGGTCCAGCCCGTGGCTGCCTGATAATCCATATCCGCCCTCTTAAAAGGGTTGATCAACCGGTCACCATTTCAACTGACGTACATGTGGCCCAGCATCGACGATCGCCTCCCAGGTCCGGGCTTCGCTCCCACACTTGGTGCGACTTCATTCGTCCGGCTGGTTCATCCCCGGCAGCTCACCCGTATCGTTCAGCAAGAGTATCTTCGGGCCATCATCGTTGACTGCGACGACACTCACGGAAGCCGGGCTAATCTCCAGGCGCAGGAACAGGTCGAGAGAGACACCGGCGTAGTAAGCGATGGCGGCTTTCAG
>DASYMB010000102.1:0-10609 GCA_036009285.1 Pyrinomonadaceae bacterium
CGTCATGTTACGTTTTCGCAACACACTCTCCGGCAAGATTGAAGAGTTTCGCCCGATCCGTGAAGGCGAAGTCCGCTTCTATTACTGTGGTCCAACCGTCTGGGATTATGGTCACCTCGGCAACTTCCGTTCGGCGATCGCGGCTGACATTGTGCGCCGCTACTTGAAATTCAAAGGCTTCAAAGTCACGCACGTAATGAACATCACAGACGTTGAAGATCGCATCATCGCCAAGTCCCAAGCGGCGGGACTCAGCATCGACGACTACACCGCGAAATACATCGATGCGCTGTGGGAAGATTTTGATGCGCTTGGTTGCGAACGACCCGAGATCGTCCCACGCGCTACGCGCCACATCCCGGAGATGGTTTCGCTTATTGAAAGACTTTTAGAAACTCACCACGCTTACCAGTCGGACCGTTCCATTTACTATCGCATCGCTTCGTTTCCGCAATATGGCAAGCTTTCCAAGATCAATTTCGCCGGCAACATCGCCGGCAAGAGCGATCGCATCGACACCGATCGTTATGACAAGGAAGATGCGCGCGACTTTGCGCTCTGGAAAGAACCTGCGTCCGCGACCGAACCGGCCTGGGACGCGCCCATCGGGCGTGGCCGTCCCGGCTGGCATATCGAATGCTCGGCGATGTCCATGAAGTACTTGGGGGAAACTTTCGACATCCATGCGGGTGGGATCGATCTGGTGTTTCCGCATCATGAAAACGAGATCGCGCAGAGCGAAGGAGCAACGGGAAAAGAGTTTGTTCGTTACTGGATCCACTTCGAGCACCTCAAGGTTGAAGGTGAAACAATGTCGAAATCGAAGGGGAACTACTACACCTTTCGCGATGTGGCCGCCAAAGGATACTCGGCCGGCGCGGTGCGCTATTTTTTGTTGAGTGTTCCCTACAACAAACAGATCAACTTCACTTTCGATGCGCTCGCCGGCGCGGAGAAAACGTTGGCGGGTTTGCGCGATTTCAAAGCGCGTCTGGGCGAGGCAAAAACGACTCCCGGAATGAACGAGGCCCTGCATGAAGCGACCCTCACCGCCGCGCGGGAATTCGAAGCGGGCATGGATGACGACCTCAATACCTCAGTTGCGCTTGCCGTAATTCACAATCTGACGCGCAGCGTGAATACCGCTCTAGCCAGAAAGAAACTTCAGGAAGACAACAAGCTCGAGCTGTTTGAACTATTGAAACGCTTCGACACTGTACTGAATATCTTCGGAGATGAGCAACGCGAAATGCTGGACAGCGAGATTCAGAACCTGATTGATGAGCGACAGGAAGCTCGCCGCCGCCGCGACTTCGCACGCGGCGACGTGATTCGTGATGAACTGGCCGGACGCGGCATAATTCTCGAAGATACTAAAGACGGCGTGCGCTGGAAGCGGAAGTAGGACAGACATTCCTGTCTGTCCCGTCTGAGTAAACATACAAGAGAGCTTGCATAGACCAGATATTCCCGCCT
This sequence comes from Pyrinomonadaceae bacterium, assembly GCA_036009285.1. Classification (GTDB taxonomy): domain Bacteria; phylum Acidobacteriota; class Blastocatellia; order Pyrinomonadales; family Pyrinomonadaceae; genus PSRF01. The sequence continues at coordinate 1,477 of DASYMB010000102.1, forward strand.
GGTGGTCCTAACTGGAATTACCAAGCCGGACCGCCGAGAATGTCTGTTCTAACCATGTTCTACCGCAGACATCTCCCTCACTGGCAGAAAGCCGACAGTGCTTTGTTCATCACCTGGCGATTACACGGCTCCTTGCCACGACGAACTGTGGTCGCGGGTCTCACAGAATCAAATCCCGGTAAAAGGTTCCTACTTCTGGATCGCGAGTTGGACAGGGCTGCTTATGGCCCAACCTGGCTAAAGGATGTTCGCGTAGCGAAGATGCTGGTGGAGTCTTTACTTTATGGTGCGGACCATCTTCAACTTTACCGTTTGTGTGCTTATGCGGTGATGTCTAACCATGTACATATTCTAATTTGGCCCACGGCGTTGTTGCCGCGAATCACGAAAGCGATCAAAGGTTTTACCGCGCACGAAGCAAATCGAATTCCGGGTCGGACGGGAGAAAAGTTCTGGCAAGATGAATCTTTCGATCACTCTGTACGGAACGAGGATCAGTTCTATCGGATCATGCGGTATGTCGAACGGAACCCAGTTAAAGCTGGTTTAGTTGAGAGCGTTGAGCAATGGCCATGGTCGAGTGCGGCGAGAAGTTAGAGTAGGACAGACATTCCTGTCTGTCCTACTCTCTCGCAAAGGCGAGCGGACAGGCAGGAATGCCTGTCCTACACACTCGAATTGATCGTCGCAAACCAAACAGCCAGGAGTGCCTGTGCTACTTAGAAGCCAGGCGGTGGCGGCGGTGGTCCGTGATGACCGGGACCTCCCGGGCCGCGGCCCCGTCCACCATGTTCTTTCATCATCTCGTCAGCCTTCGTGCGCTGTTCCGCGGTTAGAATGCTGTAGACTTTCGACTTCGCTCTCAGATGCTCCACCAGCATGTCCGCTTCCAGTTGCGCCTGTTGGTTGGCCAGAGTTCTTACCTGGGCTTCGTCAAACTGGCCATTCGCGGTGGCCGCTTCCAACTGTTTGTGTGTCTCTTCAAGCTTCGCGTGAATTCCCTCCGCGGATGATTCCGTAGCGTCGAAGATTGCTTTGACTTGCTGTTTTTGCGCGTCGGTCAGATTCAACTCGCGCGACATGTGCTCGAGCATGTCGCCGTGCCCGCCGGGACCTCGGCCGTGCTCGCGCCGCTCCTGGAAGCCGTGCCCGATGGCGAGGACCGTTGCGCCGATGACTAGCGCAGCGATGCCGGCAATTATTAAGATTCGATTTTTCATTCGTCCGTCTCCTTCTAGTTAATAGGCCGACAGTCTATTCCATCGGGCCGCTGTCTCGATGCGTATCTTTATACGCCAAATTCACCGCGGCGGACGTAAAGAGTCAGTTAACCTGTGTAAAGTTTTGTAAAGAGAGACTTCTTTACAAAGACCATCGCGACCTTTGGGCTACAATGGTCCGCTTTGCTTAAGTAGGACTGGCATTCCTGCCTGTTCGGGAAACATAGATAGGCTGGAATGTCTGTCCTAGCAATCATGGATCAGATACTAATCATCGACGACGACGTGGCGCTGTGCGAGCTAGTCACCGAATATCTCGAGCCACTCGGGTTCCAGATCGAATCAGTGCATCGTGGCGATGCGGGGGTCGATCGCGCACTCGCCGGCAAACATCAGTTGGTCGTTCTCGACGTCATGCTGCCGGGGCTTAACGGCTTTGAAGTTTTACGACGAATACGCGCTGACTCGAAGGTCCCGGTGCTGATGCTGACTGCGCGCGGCGACGATGTCGATCGCATTGTGGGTCTTGAGATCGGCGCTGACGATTACTTGCCGAAGCCTTTCAACCCACGCGAACTGACCGCACGTATCCGCGCGATTCTGCGAAGGACAAGTTCGGAAGCAACCAGTGACCAGGCTCCGGCAAAAAAGCTGAGCGTCGGAGATGTCGAACTTGACAGTGGGACCCGCGCGGTCTTGCGCGCCGGAGAAAATGTGGAACTGACGGCCGTTGAGTTTGATCTGTTGGAAAAGTTATTGCGCGCAGCCGGAAGCATCGTCAGGCGCGACGAGCTATCGAAAGAAGTGTTGGGCCGCAGTTCGTCGCCCTTCGATCGCAGCATCGACATGCACATCAGCAATCTGCGCAAGAAGCTCGGTCATCAGCCGGGCGGAAGCGAGCGAATCAAGACTGTAAGAGGCGTCGGCTATATCTACGCCCAGCGGTCAGAACCACCTGCGTGAGCGGGTGGCCAATCACAAGTCCGTATAGCAAGTCCGTAAAGCAAGTGCCTCAGAAATGTTAACCCAAGCCACCCGCTCACGCAGGTGGTTCTGACTGCCACCGAGAAAGTAAAAAAGTTGCCGCGAAGTTTATTTCTGAAAATCTTCCTTTGGTTCGGCGCAGTCGTGCTCACCGTGATCGTCGGCACGTTTCTGGTGGGCGAGTTGATGCGTCCGGTCGATCCGCCAATGCATAGATCGATCGATTCCCTTCTCAGTGGTTATGCAACGGAGGCCGCCGACGCTTACGAGCGCGGTGAACAGGCAGCACTTACGACTTACCTGGATAGCGTCCAGCGTGAATCGAATATCCGCGCGTTTTTATTCAACCCTCAACTGCAGGAGTTATCAGGCCGCCGCATTCCTGAGCGCGCGCCGGCGCTAGCACGGAAAATGTTTGCAACTCGATTTCCGGAAGTTGCTTCGGAGCATGAAGGTCCGTTGCTGGCGCGTTCGATCGTCACGCGGGCCGGCAACCAATACGTGCTAGTGGCTGAAATGCCGGCCCGAATTCCGCCGGGATTCTTTCACCCGTTCATGCATCTGTTGGCGATAATCTTTATCGGAGGCCTCTTCTGCTTTTGGCTGGCAAGCTATCTGACGTCGCCGGTGGCTAAACTGCGCGCGGCCACTCGCGAATTTGCCGGGGGAAATTTGAGCGCGCGCGTCGTGCCCACTCTGGGAAAGCGGCGCGACGAACTAGCTTCGCTGGGGGCCGACTTCGACGAGATGGCTGAAAAGATTCAGTCGCTGGTGAACAGTCAGCGCCGGCTGCTCGGCGACATCTCTCACGAATTGCGCTCGCCGCTCGCGCGTTTGAATGTTGCCCTCGAGCTGGCGCGGCAAAGGTCGGGTGCTGAAGCAACCAGCGCCCTCGAGCGCATTCAACTTGAAGCCGAAAACCTTAACGAGATGATCGGACAACTGCTGGCGCTGACTCGTCTGGAAAGCGGCGCGGAAGATATTCGGAAAACTGAGTTCGATTTGAAAACGCTCGTGAGCGAGATCGTGAAGGACGCCGACTTCGAAGCACGCGGCCGGAACCGAACTGTGAAACTCGAATCCCCAGAGCGCTGTCCCCTCATGGGCAATGAACAACTACTTCGTCGCGCCGTGGAAAACGTGGTACGCAATGCAGTGCAATACACGGCTGAAGGGACTGAGGTTGAAGTCAAACTCGCCTATGTCGGAGAAGAGACCGCGGTGATCACTGTGCGCGATCACGGAGCCGGCGTGGCGGAGAATGCACTCGCCGAAATTTTTCGCCCTTTTTATCGAGTCGATGAAGCGCGCGATCGTCAGGCTGGAGGAGTTGGGCTGGGGCTCGCGATTGCGGATCGCGCCGTGCGGCTGCACGAGGGCAGCGTCGCGGCCACAAATGCCCCCGATGGCGGATTGATCGTTAAGCTGACGTTGCCAATTGTTGATGAGAAGAAATAGGCCGCGGGTTAACGCGGAAGCACGCGGATTTGAAATGCCGAACCCTCGTGCAATTTCCTACCGGCGCGTATCCGCGAAAATCTGCGGCTCTTTTTCCTGCTTACTGCTCCTGCAGACTGCCGACTGCTACTTCGGTTCCACCCCCAGATTCAGCATCAGGAACGAATAAATATCCGCGGTCTGCTCGAGCGCCTTCGTGGTGCTGCTGGCGCCGTGTCCTGACTTCGTATCGATGCGAATCAGAATCGGATTGTCGCCGCCCTGTCCGGCCTGAAGCGCGGCCGCATACTTGAACGAATGCGCCGGGACCACACGGTCGTCGTGATCCGCTGTCGTGATCAGCGTCGCCGGGTAGCTGGCCCCAACCTTAATATTGTGCACCGGCGAGTAAGCGTAGAGCGCCTTAAACTGCTCCGCGTTATCGCTCGAACCGTAGTCCGCAATCCACGCCGAGCCGATGGTGAACTTGTGAAACCGCAGCATGTCCATCACGCCCGCCTGTTGAATCACAGCCTTGAATAACTCGGGCCGCTGATTCGCTACCGCACCCACCAGCAAGCCGCCGTTTGAAACTCCATGTATCGCGAGTTTCCTCGGCGAGGTGTAGTGGTTCTTAATTAGATACTCCGCTGCGCCAATGAAATCGTCGAATACATTCTGCTTCTGCAGCTTCGTCCCAGCCTCGTGCCACTTCTCGCCTTACTCGCCGCCGCCGCGCATGTTTGCCGAGGCGTAAACGAATCCCTGTTCGAGCAACGCCAATCTGAGCGGACCAAAGTTTGGAGAATTTGTGCTATTGAAACCGCCGTAGCCGTAAAGCAATGTTGGGTTATTCCCGTCGAGCTTTATGCCTTTCTTGTGAACGATAAACATCGGCACCTTCGTGCCATCTTTGCTCGCGTAGAAAACCTGCTTGACTTCGTAGTCAGCGGTGTTGAAGCCCGCAATCTCCGGCTGCCGAAACAGCGTCGACTTCTTCGTGGCGATGTCGTACTTGTAAATCGTCGGCGGCACATTAAAGGTGGAGAATGTATAGAAGGTAAACTTGTCGTCTTCTCTACCACCGAAACCGCCCACAGTTCCCTGGCCGGGCAACATGATTTCGTTTTCTAACTTGCCATCCAGTGTATAGACGTAAGCATGCGCCTTGACGTCTTTCAGGTAAGCAACAAAAAGTTTGCCGCCGACCGCGTTAGCGATATCGAGCGGCTCCGGTTTTTCCGGAATGATGTCTTTCCAATTCTTTTCGTCGGGGTTCTTTGGATCGAAAAGGAAGACTCGGCCGTTCGGCGCCTTATGGTCAGTGAAGATCAAAAACTTATCGCCGATGTTGGTCACGACTCCAAAGTTGTCATCGCCGATTTCAGCCACAATCGGCGTGAACGCATCGCCGGCCTTGGAAGCGTCGCGATAAAAAAGCCCGTTGCCCTTTTTCCCGCTGCCGCGTTCAGAGACACTGAGAATGGCAAAGCGCTCGTCGTCGCTGGTGTCCATGGTGTGGAACCGGACCGGATTCGTTTTGTCTTCAAAGACGAGGGCATCTTCTGATTGCGGCGTGCCAACTTTGTGGTAATAGACCTGATGGAACACGTTCTTCGTGGTCAGCTCGTGGCCTTTTTCCGGCGTGGGATAACGGCTGTAATAGAAACCATTGCCCTGCCAGGCTACACCCGTAAATTTCGCCCACTCGACGTGATCCGCTTGCAACTGTTTCGAGGCGATGTCCAGCACATAGATATCGTTCCAGTCAGAACCGCCCTTTGAAACTCCGTAGCCAAAATATTTTCCATCCTTCGAGATAGCGACAGAGCCCAGGCGCGTCGTGCCGTCCGCGGAAAGTTTGTTCGGATCAAGCAAAACCTCGGGTGTTCCGTCCAGACCTTTTTGTCTGTACCAGACGCTCTGATTCTGCAGGCCATCGTTTTTCACATAAAAGAAATATTCGCCACGGCGCGCGGGCGGAGAGTATTTGGGATAGTTGTAGAGCTGCGTCAAACGGTCTTTGATCTTCTGGCGAAAAGGAATTTTCTCGAGATAAGCAAACGTGACTTTGTTTTGCGACTCAACCCATGAAGCAACTTCTGGAACGTTAGCATCCTGCTCGAGCCAACGATAAGGATCGGCCACCTTCGTCCCGAAGTAATCTTCGACGATGTCGCTCTTCTTAGTTTCGGGATAAACAATACTCGGTGAGCCGGTGACACTACTGACCGCAGGCGCCGACGACATCTTCTGTGAATCTTGCGCTCGCGTTTGCGGGGTCAACTGCGAGACTGAAAAGATCGACAGCGCTAAGGCAACGATTGCTAATGACCAGAGTGCGCGCTGCAAACTGCGAAACTCAAAACTTCTATTCATCGATTCATCTCCTGGGGATATTAAACTCGAAACGGTTACGGAAAATTGTGGGCAGACGGCGCATACTTTAATCGAGTTGAGCGTTAAGTTCAAAGCGCAGCCATAATCTTTGCGAAGACCTTCCGCAGCTTCGTGCGATATCCGGTTTTTCGTATGTTTGATAGAATCCGCGCCATACCGGTGGTGCTCAGAAGCGGTCCTTACAGATTTTACTTTTACCGCCACGAGCCGAATGAGCCACCGCATATCCACGTTGACCGCGATAATCTTTCGGCTCAGTTTGGTTGAATCCAGTGGTGCTGGCGCGTAATCTGGGTTTTAGCGCTCGAGAGTAAGAGGCAGATTGAGAGCCTGGTTATAAGTAGTCACATAAGGTTACTGGAGGCTTGGAATGGGTATTTTGCATTAGGCGGCTGGTGAGCGAGTTGCGGACGTCGACGTCACAGATGACGTTTTGACTGTGCGATTGATGGATGGACGGACTATTAGTGTTCCACTAGTTTGGTATCCGCGCCTAGCGAACGCCACACCGGAGCAACGAAAGAATTGGCAGGTTAGCGGCGGTGGCTACGGTATCCATTGGGAAAATATTGACGAGGACCTGAGTACTGAAGGTTTGCTTCGCGGTGCGCCGGCGCCGCGCCAACCGCTGACGAGAGCATCTTGAGCGATGTTGGTAGCCTCGACCCTGCGTTTTCCTTGCCCAGCCCGCCCGCTGGCCATTCGGATAAATGGTATTATGCCTGCCTAACACGAGCACTCTCCCAAACGTCCATTCGCGAACTTCCTCAGTTTGGAGTGCTTATGAAAGTCTTATTCCCAAGCGTTGCAAGATACAGATACCTCTCACTGCTTCTATTAGTTTTCCTCCTGCCTTACATCTCGTCGCACATCAGTTCGCAGACTCGCGAAAGATCTATCAACGCCGGCAAGAAACAAACTACGCAAGCACCCGAGGTGGTGAAGGTTGATGTCGACCTGGTGACGGTGGATGCGCTTGTCTTGCAGAAGAAGACCGCGCGGGTCGTCGGCAACTTGAAGCAAGCTGATTTTGTGATTCTGGAAGACGGCACCAAACAGCAGGTCACACATTTTAGTCAGGATAGTTTGCCGCTGTCTGTCGTACTGTTGATTGATCGCGGCGGCTGTATTGATCCGTTCGGCATGGAGGTGCAGCGGGCGGCGAATGAGGCGCTCCGACGTTTGAAGGAAACGGACGAAGTGGCGGTGATGACTTATCAGGACGACGTAGAACTCATTCAGGAATTCACTCGCGACCGGCAGCTAATCGAGAGGGCGTTGGAGCAGATTCCGAAGAAGGAGGAAATGGCCGATCACTGCCTGAACAAGGCCTTCGCGAAAGCGGCTGATTACATGGTGAGCGCCGGCAATCCGGTTGGCCGGCGCGTAATTATTGCGATCACCGGAATCACCCGCAACTTTGACTGCGGCCATGGTCCATCTGGGAAAGCAGCGCGGCAGTCGCTTTATGAATCGGGCAGCGTTGTCTGCGGATTAATTCCCAAAACCACGGTCCAGCGTATGGAAAACAAGTATATGGTGTGGGGAACAAAAATGGCCGGTGCGTTCGGCGCCCACACAATGGACATTAAGGAACTCGCCGACGATACCGGCGGCGAAGTGATGGAAGAGAAACCTGAGCGACTCGATACTACGTTCGCCACGCTCATCGATCATTTGCGCACTCGCTACAATCTCGCTTTTGTTTCTTCAAACCGAAAGCGAGACGGCACTCTGCGGAAATTAAAGATCGATGTCACGCCGGATACGCAGAAGTCGCAGGGAAAGCTGGTGGTAAAAGCCAGGCGAAGTTATCTGGCGCCGAAAGAAAAATAGTTACATGCGATCGGATGAGTTTGATGAGGGGACAATGACGGACGGACCAGACTCGATCGATCCATTCGATCCGTTTCCTGAGCCAGTCAGGATTCCGATTACTGACGTTTTCGATCTGCATACGATTCAACCGCGCGAGGTAAAGCTGGTAGTTGAGGAGTATTTGCACGAAGCTCAGCGGCTGGGTTTTCGTAGCGTGAGAATCATTCACGGCAAAGGCATTGGCGTGCAGCGGGAAATGGTCCGAGCGATCTTAGGACGAACCGCGTTTGTGATCGATTGGACCGACGCGCCGCCGGAGGCAGGAGGTTTGGGCGCGACCATTGTTAGATTGAAACCGGAGTAGCGAGGCCTGTCGGAACCGGGAGCCGTAGCGACCGGGCAATCTCAGCCCCAAAGGCGCTGGGACCCGGGGAGTCTGGTTGGAGTTTCGTAAAGAAAATCGAGCTGCGTTTGGAAATTCGCGCCGCTCCGATTTCCTTTCCTGATCGCTCAGGCGTTTCAAATAAGCAGACCCTGGATGAGTTCACTGAGAAACTCAATATCGATGGGTTTGGTTACGTAAGCATCGAAGCCGGCAGCCTTCGCGCCGGCGCGGAAGTCTGTCTCCTGGTGGGCCGTGACGGCGATGATGGGAATTCCGTCCAGCCCTGGACTGGCGCGGATTTCGTGGGTGGCCGCGATTCCGTCCATGACTGGCAAACTTAAATCCATCAGGATAATGTCGGGCCGTTCGCCCTGCACGATCTCCACCGCCGTGGCGCCGTTATCAGCCTCGACGATCCGGTAACCGAGGTCTTCCAGTGCGAGCCGCATAAAATAGCGGGCGTCATCGGAATCCTCCACGATTAAGATGGTTCGATCCCTGGAGTCCTTCTCTGTCATTGCTCGTCAGCGCCTGATCCACAAAAACGCCGGGGATCGCTCGTGCTCCTGGAAGGTTCGGATAGTCTTGAGTTGGTCGTGACTGTATGTCGCAGGCCAGGCTTATGTCAAGAAACACAATCCAGTGGTGGGCCAGATCAGCCGTTGTCCTTATTCCGTTGAAACGGTTCATTGATATGAAGGACTTGCGCGATCACCGGGCTGAAGCTGCGGTGTGAATGAAAGTTACCAAATCAGTAGTCATAGGCGAAACCACAAAGGCAAATAAGTCTAATTGGAGTGAACCAAAACCCGTGTCTGAACGTTAAAGCTTAGGAACTCGAACTTCTTGAAAGGCCGGAAGCATCACCATGAAAAAAATAATCCTGATT
>DASYMB010000103.1:0-2722 GCA_036009285.1 Pyrinomonadaceae bacterium
GACTTTTTCATCGAGGGCTCCTATCCAAGTGCCGAGCTGGTGCGGAACGTTTACCAGGCGCTGTTATCAACCCGCCTCAAGCGAATAGATCTTTCGGCATCTGAGATTGCGAAGCGCGCCGGTGTGCGCAACGAGATGGCGGTACAGTCGTGTCTCTATCTGCTCGAACGCGCCGGACACATCCATCGCCTTGCCAATTCTCAAAACTTCAGCGGACCCGAGGGCCCCGCCCCCTGGGAAATGGGGAGCGCGTCTGCTGCGACCGCGGGCGGCCCGCGCCTCGTGTCTGCGCCAGACTCAACTCGCGCCAAACCCGCACGCGGCGGCCGCGCCATCCTAATGCTCGATAATGTCCCTCCAACAAAACTTCGCGTCGCGCCGGCTGACGTCGAACGCCGCGCCGATCTCGAAAGACGTAAGCTGCGCGAAATGATCGAGTTTTGTTACACCGAATATTGTTATCGCGCGCACATACTCAACTACTTCGGCGATCGGCATCAGGCGCGGCAATGCGGCACCTGTGGCAACTGCACGCCGGACTCCGCGTTACGAACTCCGCTTAGCGGCGATGAGATATTGCAGGGTCCGCCAACCCCCGGCAGTAATCGAAAAGCTCGCCTCGTCCCGAGCGGGCCCGTCGCTCCTCGTGCCCTCCGCGCTGATGAAAATCTTCGAGTGCGTAAAATTCTCGCCTGCGCCACGCGTATGAAGGGCCGATTCGGAAAAACCATGCTCGCGGCAACCTTGCGTGGCTCAGCGGCAAAAAACGTGATGCAGGCGCGTCTCAATGAGTTATCGACTTACGGTCTGTTGCGAGACGTTCCACAGGACGAGACCCTGGCTTATATAGATGCCTTGTGCGTCGCTGGTTGTTTGCGGGTCAGCCCGGGCGCGTATCCCACCGTTTCGATTACTGATTTGGGCAACCGGGTGATGCGCGAGCAGGAGCGAATCGAGTTGGCGCTGCCTGAAGATGTAGAAGTGAACGATGAAGACGATGGACTGCCGCAGACGGCCTTACAAACTTACAATCTATTTCGTAACGGCCACTCTGTTGAAGAAATTGCCGCGCAACGTAACCTGGTCGCGAACACCATTGAGGGCCACTTGATCGAGTGTCTCTCATCAGGTTTGGCGGTTGATGTCGCGAGACTCGTTTCCGAGTCTGATCGGAGTCAGATAGAAAAGGCGATCGCCGAACATGGACTGGAGAAGCTCAAACCCATTCACGATTCTCTGCCGGACAGCATTACCTACAACATGATTCGTTTTGTAGTTGCGGAGAAGCGCTTAGCGAAGACTGCGAGTGGATCTTAGTCGGACAGGCATTCCTGCCTGTCCCTTTTTATGAAGAGCTTTTATATAGAGAAGAATTTTTATATAGAGAGGACAGACAGGAATGTCTGTCCTACTCAGCTAACGCACCACACCGGTAATCGGGCTTGAGGCGCTGGCGTAGAGCCGTCGCGGCATGCGGCCGGCGAGGTAGGCCAGCCGTCCGGCCTCAATTGCGAGTTTCATCGCGCCGGCCATCTTTGCTGAATCGCGCGCTTCGGCGATGGCGGTGTTCATTAACACTGCGTCCGCTCCAAGTTCCATAGCGATAGCCGCGTCGCTCGCCGTGCCTACGCCTGCGTCAACAATGATCGTGGCATCGGGAAGTTGTTCGCGCATGATCCGGAGGTTGGCGGGATTCTGGATACCGAGTCCGGAACCGATCGGCGCAGCCAGCGGCATAACGGCCGGGCATCCCGCATCCAACAGCTTCTTCGCCATGATCAGATCGTCCGTGAAGTAAGGCAGAACGATGAATCCCTCCTTCGCCAACACGCGCGCAGCTTCGAGGGTTTGTTCGTTGTCCGGAAAAAGCGTTATCTGATCGCCGATGACCTCCAGCTTGATCAAATCCGTACCGAGCGCCTCGCGCGCCAGCCGCGCCGTGCGAATTGCCTCTTCGGCGGTGTAGCAGCCGGCGGTGTTCGGAAGTATTTGCAGTGAAGGATCCAGGTGATCGAGAAATGACTCGCTGCTGCGATCGAGCGGCACGCGTCTCACGGCGACTGTAACCATCTCAGCCCCGGAAGCGCGGTGCGCAGCTTTCATCTCTTCAAAGCTTCGGTACTTTCCGGTGCCGATGATGAGCCGCGAAGTAAACGCGCGACCGCCAATTTCAAACTTGTCTGTATGAGCGACCGCTGGTGTTGACATGAGTAAATTATAAGCGGCTTACTGCAGTCTGCCTACTGCTCCTGCTTACTGATTTACAGCCACCGCCAACAAAATGGACGATCTCGATTTTGTCATCAGTCTGAAGCACCGTGCTCTGCCACTGCGCGCGGCGAACGACGTTCTGGTTGAGCTCGATTGCGAGCTGATCAGCCTTCAGACTTAAACTGGCAATCAGTTCCGAAAGGGAGATGTTCTCCTTCACCTCTCGAAATTCGCCATTGACTTGAATGCGCACGATTCGCCAAAACCTCTCTTCGTGAACCGAAAGCTGCGCCCTTCCTCATGGTCGGGCTACCGCCAGACCTCACTCGGCAGGATGAATCACGCGGCGCACTTCGATGAGCTGGCCCTTCACAACTGCGCGAACCAGCACCGCGGCGCGCCCGGATGTAAAGCTCGGCATCGTTGCGGAAACGGCGGCCACACCGTCGGATTCAGTCTTGACGGAGTAGATTTGAGGACGAAAAACGGTGCCAAGTATTTTTACCGATAC
>DASYMB010000104.1:0-5467 GCA_036009285.1 Pyrinomonadaceae bacterium
CAACAAACGCGGAGAGCGCGGCGCGACCATTCGCATCGGTTCCGGTTCGCGCAAACACGGTATAAAAATCGGCCACGCCGGCGTTGGAGATGAAACGCTTTCTGCCGTCGATCACATAAGCGTCGCCGTCGCGCCTCGCAGTGGTCTTGATGGCGGCCACATCGGAGCCGGCATCGGGTTCTGTCAAAGCAAACGCAGCAATCGCTTTCCCGGCGACTGCGCGAGAGAGCCAAAAATCGCGCACGTGATCCGGAGCAGCCTGGCTGATGGCATACGTTCCCAAACCCTGCATCACGAAAGCGAGATCGGCGAGCGCGGAGGAATACGCGAGCGCTTCGCGAATGAGACAAAGAGCGCGCACGTCGAGTTTCTCGCCAGGTTTGGCAACTGCATAGTGCAACGCACTCGCCTTCGCTAGTACGCTCACGTATTCACGCAATTGAGCATCGAGGTCCCGCTCTTCAATCGCCCGCTTCTCAATCTCGAGCTGAACAAACGACTCCATGTCCGAGGCTAGTGTGCGATGCTCGGGCGTGAAGAAGGGAAGTTGATCGATGAATTTATCCATAAGACTCAAATACGAACTTGGTACTTTGAACCTGGTACTTTGCGATTGGATCTGCCGCGCGCTTTGTGATGCTATGGCAGAAGTCTGATCCGCAGCTTCAAAGTACAAAGAACAAAGTACGAAGTTCTAAGGCTCAATCACTTGAAGTGGGCCTCACGTTTATTGACGAACGCTTCATACGCCTCCCGGTAATCCGGATGCAGCATGCAGATCGCCTGGGCCTGTGCTTCGCACTCCAGCGCCGCATCAAGATTCATCTGCGCTTCGCGGTCGAGCAGCTCCTTCGTTTTCGCCAGCGCGAACGCCGGACCACGGGCCAGACGCTCGGCGAGTTCTCGCGTGATCGCAGTTAGCTGATCGCCGGGCACGACGCGATTACACAACCCTATTCGTTCGGCTTCTTGCGCCGAGATGAAGTCGCCGGTGTAAAGTAGCTCCGTGGCTTTCCCGAGGCCCACCACACGCGGCAACAAATACGCAGCGCCCATGTCGGCGCCTGAGAGACCGACCTTCACAAACAGAAAAGCAATCTTCGCTTCCTCAGCCGCAATTCGAATATCCGAAGCGAGCGCAATGCAGGCACCCGCGCCTGCTGTCGTTCCGTTGAGACTCGCGATGACGGGCTTGCGCAGCGCGCGAATGTTTCGCACCAGCTCACAAGTCATTCGGGTAAACTCGAGCAAGCCTTCGATGTCGCGGCTGAACAGCTCGCCAATGATATCGTGCACGTCTCCGCCCGAACAGAAAGCGCGGCCCGCGCCGGTGATAACAACTGTGCGCACGTCAGTTTCATTTTTTAATTCGGCAAACATGTCGGTGAGTTCGCGATAAACTTCAAACGTCAACGCGTTGAGACGCTCCGGACGATTGAGCGTTATGGTTGCTACGCCCGTCGCGCTGGCTTCATAAAGGAAACTTTTTGGAGTAAACATCAGTTTTCGGAACCCGAGCTCATGGGTTTAGAACAGCGACCGCCTCAATTTCTATCTTGGCTTTATCGTCGAGTAAAGACTTTACTTCCACCAGGACCATCGCCGGAAAATGTTTCCCCATGCGGGCGCGATAAGCCTTGCCGACTTCATTCAAGCTTTCGCTGTATTCCTTCTTATTAGTTACGTAGAGCACGAGCCTTGCAATCTGATTCGCCTGACCGCCGGCTTCGGTGACGACCGCAATAACATTTTCGAGCGCGCGCTCGAACTGTTCCATAAAGTTTTCACTGACGATCTTTTGTTCGTCGTTCCAGCCAACCTGGCCCGCAACGAATAGCAATTTCCCACCAGCGTCCGTTAACACGCCGTTGGAGTATCCTCGGGGTGTGCCCAGTGATTGGGGATTAATCAGCTTGAAAGTCATAAAAGTGAACCGAACGAGACAGTGTAAGCAAGTTATTAGATTCTGTAGTGCGGAGCAAGGTCAGAAGGCAGAGGCAGGTCAGAAGGCAGAGGCCGGAGGTCAGAGGTCGGAGGCCAGAGGTCGGAGGTCAGAGGTCGGAGGCGAGAGGTCGGAGGTCAGAGGTCGGAGGCCAGAGGTCAGAGGTCAGAGGGCCGTGATCTAATTCCATAGGACTTCTGAAGCATTGATATTATTGAGCACTGTCTTTCTGATCTGACCTCCGTTCTCTGACTTCTGTCCGCTGTCCTCTGTTCTCTGACAGAAAAGGCCGCCTTGTAATAAGGCGGCCTGAGTGGTTGGTTTCAAGAGAACTTAATCAGAGAACCTTGTCGAGTCGGGAAGCGAGTTGGCTCGCGAGGTTGCCGTTTGGATCGAGTCCGCCGATAGGCTCGCTGGCGTTGCCCTGTTTGTCGATAATAACTATCGAAGGCAGTTGATCCACGCCCAGCTTCTTCGAGACCGCACCATCGGGATCGCGCAGCACCGTGACTTTAAGACCGTACTTCTGGGCAAACGCTTTCAGTTGTTCATCGCTCGCGAAGTTCTTCGACTTCGGATCCTCCGACTCAGTGCTCACCCAATAGACCACCACGCCGCGATCGCTGTATTCGTCCGCGAGTTTTCTAACGCCCTGCAACTGCGCCTTCGAGAGCGGCAGCCAGGAGGCGCCAAACGCCAGCACCACAACTTCGCCGCGCAGACTATCGGAAGTGATCGTTTGGCCGTCAATTGAGCGCAGCGAAAACTCGACCGGACCACGGTTCTGGGCCAGTACGAGCGAAGAGCCCAGCAGAACCATCAGGAACAGGGCTAACAGAGGTTTTCGATTCATCAGAAACATTTACTCTCCTTTGCCCGGACCCAAAAGGTGGGGCAGTGCATTAGATGAGTGGTGCAGCCTTTTAGTTGGTCACGCTGACAACCCTGTCAATGCAATGCAAACAGCGAATTGCGAGCAGATTGATTGCTCTACTGTATCTCCAAAGGTATTTGCTCGGGTGGCAAAACTCCAAAGACGTCCCGGTGCAAAGCGCGGTAATCATCCCATGTGTCCATGTCGCGCGCAATATAATTCGAATTAACCCGAACGCGCGCGACCTGGTTCTTGTGAACACTGAAAAACGCTTTTAGGCCAAGAGCAGGGTCGAGATTCAATAGCTCGTGTCGAAACTTGATGTCGATTAGAACCGGGTGACCACCGCGTTCGTTCCAGGTTGGTTTGACGAGTCGCGCTCCTTTTTTCCATTCGTCGATCAATATCCCAACTACGGTGGCCGGAACGGCGGCATGGTCGACAGGATTGATAACGACAGCCTTTGTAGATTCGGGAAGCGCGCGAACGCCGCAAGCGATTGAAGCGCTCATCTCACTCTCAGGATCGGGATTGACAGCGATAGTTACCCTAGCGCTCTGGAGATGATCTCTCAGCGCCTCTGCCCGCGCACCCTGGCCGATAACGACTACGACGGTGTCAACACCAGCGGCGCGAATATTCTCAATGCAGGTTTCGATAACGGTCGTCGCGCCGAAGGGAAGCAGTGGCTTGAAGGCACCCATGCGCTGGGAGCGTCCGGCGGCGAGGATGATGGCGGCAACCGTCAAGTCTGGAGTCTGGAGTCTGGAGTCTGGAGTCAAACGATTTGTCGCACGACTGTCCATGATCTTGGGGCTAACGGTGACTCCAGACGGTAGACTTCAGATCTAGACCAATTGCTGAAGGGCGCGCAGCGTGTATTGCCGCGTCATTTGTTTGCGCCAGTTCATGACGAAGTCAGTATTGTCGAGCGGGCGAGCTTTGATGTAAGCGGCTTCAGCGGCGGCCTGGATATGTTCAGGGTCGAGTCGGTGTCCGATGAGCGCTTCGCCCGCTTCCTTCACTTCAACTGGCGCTGGCGCGATGCCGCCGAGAATGAGTTTGGCATCTTTGACTGAACCCGCCTGGTCCACTTGCACCCAGGCAGCGACTCCCAACACAGGAAAATCAAACGCGCCCCGGCGCCGGAGCTTCTGATACGAAGCGCGCCAGCCGTTTAGCGGGGGCAGATGAATGTCGACCAGCAACTCGTCCGGGCGTTTCTTCAGATAGTCGATGCCGTCGTCGTTGTAAAAGCCGGCCGCATCGATCATTCGTTCACCCAGGGTCGATGCCAAACGAAACTTCGCGCCAATCGCAACCATCACCGGCACTAAATCCGACGACTGCACTGCCCAACACTTCGAGCTTCCCGGCGCCACCCAGCAAACGTCGCCGTCTTTCTTCAAACAGAAATTGATGCCTTTGCGCCATTCGAAATTCTGATCGTAGTAGTTGCAGCGAGTGTCGAGCAGCAGGTTCCCGCCGATCGTTCCCATGTTCCTGAGGATTGGCGTGGAGATCGTGCGCGCGGCCTGAGCGACAACCGGATAGTCGCGATTGATGAGCGGATGCTCGACTATATCCGTGAGCGTCACCGACGCACCTATCCGAATTCCAGTCCTTCCATCGCCTGTGATTTGATTCAACTCCGGAACACGCATCACGGAGATTACTGTGCGCGGCGTCTGTTGGCGGCGTTTCATGTTTGGATAGAGATCTGTCCCGCCGGCGACAAACTGCCCCTCCGGCCCCGAGCCGGCCATGATCTTCACCGCCTCCGCGATCGCTCGCGGGGTGCGGTAGTCAAATTTGGGTAGTCGCATCATGGCTATTCGCTACCCGCGGCATTACCTTTCGAGGCGTCCAAAGTCTTCACTCGTGGAGTGAATACTCGGTAAAGCTTTTCAAGATTCTCGCGCAACCATTCGTGCTGCTCCGGCCACTTCGCTCTATCAAGGAAATCAGCAGACTTGCGCACGTAGATCTTGCGCGAGCGCTTCTTATCCTCCAAATCATCCCAGACCAGTGACTGTGCCATTTCGGTTTCAATTTCTGCTTTCTGAGCCTCCAACAATGCGAAATAAGTTTTAAAATTACTGCCGTTCATCCAAAATTCGGCCCGGATTTCTGGATCGTAGCTCGCTGTTTCCGAACTCCATGTTGAGGCTATAGAGGAAAGGGCAAAGCCACCAACTCCAATCGAGTGATTCATCCAACTCTGAGGTGCTGGCTTTGCACAACCAATCTTACTGGTACTCTCCATGTATTTCTTGAACGCAGTCCAGAATTCAAGCTGAAGTTGCCCAGTCTCCGAGACAGACTTCTCCTTCTTGTCTTGCGCCTCAGCAGTTTGGCCTATGACTCTCGGAACGAGGCTCCTCAACCCCTGTCCGACGAATTGCTTTATCTCAACCGCTAGCACTTCAGCAGGATTCATCTGCACATTGAGGAACTCGACGATCCGTTGAAGCTTCGTAGGGATTTCGTCCGCAACAAATAGCAAGCGGACCCGGCCCGTTTGAAGGTTCGTATTTGCCTTTTGCCAAAACTCCTCGGGCTCTACTTCCGGATCGAGGAAGTCTCTCAATCTTTCTTCAGGGTCGACTTCCTGTCTTTTACAATTGGATTCGAATCTCGAAAGGATTCGG
>DASYMB010000105.1:0-7529 GCA_036009285.1 Pyrinomonadaceae bacterium
CGATTTCTTAAAGCTGCGTAAGCTACGGAACTCCCGGCGGTTCCCCACAAGCTGTCGGCCCTGTTCGTTCCTCCCTTAATAATTCATAATGCGGCTTTACTCGATGTCAGAGTGACCTTATAAAGCTGAAACCATTTGACAGTTTGGAGTGGGACGATTCGTGGGACTCATCCGAAATCGTTCAAACGGTTAGAGGACTTCGCATTGAATTAGAGTCGGGAGAGTCGGGAAATTCTTTGCGGTTCCTTTGCCGAATCCTTTGCGGTAATACACGAAACCGAAAAGTTGGAATAACCTTAAGCGTCTGTGGGATCTCTGTGTGCTCTGTGGTGGATTTAGCAAAAAACCTCACCACGGAGACTCAGAGTTAACTGCGGATGCACCGAGAAAAACAGCTCGGGAGTTTTTCCCGATAGACTCCTTTGGGGGGGTAACTTTGGCAGCCGCGAGTATTTCTCGGATAAAAGCGAAAAGGCGCAACAGTTTTTGGACTGTCGCGCCTAATCTAATGTGGTTACTGTCCTCACCCCAGCAACCACGTGGATGGAAGGATTCACCAACCATCTAGTTGGGGATACTATATCGCGCAATTCCCGGATTGGCAACAGGCAAAAGCGGTTACAAATAAAATTGGGGCAGAAACGTGCAATCCCCTAAAAAACAACTGGAATATGTTTTCTCACGTCAACCTTCTGCCGGGGATTCAGGCGGTACGATCTCGCCCTGAGGGGCATCCTTAGAAATCAAATTTAGGATTTCGGCTATCAATTTTTCGATAAAAGCCGGTAGCCGTTACGTTTGCGCCGAATCCACAATCGCTGTCATCGCTCTGTGTAATACGAATTTTGTTGGTGAAAGACTCCAGTTTTAGCTTGCAGCCGTCTGCTTCATAAATCGCCTCGCCATTTTCCCGGTTCAGAATTCCCTGCAGCGTACCGTTATGCACATTCTCAGAATTGTAGTGGCTCACCCACAGCGCTAATAGATCAAACTTGATTCTTCCGTCCGGAAGTTGCAGCAAATTCAGCCGATTGCGAAACTCCTCGCGCCGCATAACATAATGTCCTGTCAAATTACTCTGCGCTTTTACTTTCCTGGCAGGTGGTGTTTGTCCACTCACTACAAAAATTAACGAGACTACCAGCATCAACGCCAGACAGAACATTTTTGTCGAGAATGGCAACATGCTGCTGAAAGCCAGGGAGGTTTCAAGTACCTGAGAGCGCCAGAAGTTCCAGCGCGTGTCCATCGGGATCGTCAAAATAAAGTGAAACAGAATTCATCCATTCGTGGAAGACAGGTTCGGAAACCGTCACGCCCTTGTCCTTCAATATTGCCGCAGCCTGTTTGATATCGGCTTCACGCACCGTAAAGGCAAAGTGCTGCGTGGGCCATTCGCCCTTGTCTTCCTGCAACACAACCATGCCTGCGTTTCCGCCTGCATAAAGGAAGAGCCAGTTTCTGCGTTCATCACGCAGGCCTTCTTGCAGACCCAGCACATCCTTGTAAAAAGCTTCCGCTCGCGCGAGGTCCTTCACTCGGATCGCTATTTCATACAGACCTTTAATTGGTAACGTCAACTTTGCTCCACACTATCCCATTTCACTTTGGGTTCGGCTATGAGATGAGTCTACTAGTCCATTCCCGCGCCGACAAGAGTTTTGGCCACAACCTTTCCACGCACCTGGGCATCCGACAACTGCCGCTTGCCTCTCCCGCTTGCAAAAGCAATCGACTCTTGTAAAACTCGTCAATGAAATGTTGGCCTGGAGAACCCTATGAAAAATTGTCTACGCTCGCTCGGTTGTTTTGCTTTAGTCCTGGCCCTGTTTGTCCCCGCTCTTGCCGACACCATTCGCTTAAAAGACGGTAACGTGATTCGTGGTCAGGTGATTGGCTTCCGGGATCAGCAGTTCACCGTATTGGTTGGCTCGGGCGCCCAAGGCCGCCGCAGCCGGACGCTCATTTATGTGGAAGATGTAGAGTCGATCGAGTTTGACTCGGCGACCACAGCCGCCGCATCGGCGCTCGCAAATGATGACGGACAAACTTCCAACCCGACGGCGCCGCTCAATCAGTCGCCGCGACCAAGCCAGCCCACCGATACCAGCCGCACTCCGGTTCGTACAAACCCGCAAGCGGCCCCCGGAACATCGCCCACATTTTTCACCATCAAGGTTGCCGTCCGCGCTGACAATGCCAACAACGGTTGGACAAACACCGGCCTGGTAGTTCGCAAAGGTCAGCGTTTACGAATCAGCGCCACTGGTCGTGTTTCCCTCGGCGGTGGTCGGTTCTCCACTCCATCCGGAATGCCGGCCTCGCCGGACAACGAAAAGCTGATGCGCACCGAAGCCACCGGCGCCTTAATCGCCGTTATCGGCGACGACAATGATGACTTTCTAGTGATTGGAACTCGACGAGATTTTGTCGCTCAACGAGATGGCGTATTGTTCCTTGGAGTTAACGAAGGTAACTTAAACGACAATACCGGCACCTACGATGTAGTGGTTGAGGCCGAGGCGGGTGGCGGACCTCGCTAACATGTGCTCGCTGTGAAACGACGCTGCGGGGAAACTTCGTTTTGTATTTCGGCATCACACCCAGGCGACCCGACAGCACATTGAACGCGCGAACTGGAAGGCGCTCCTCCTTTGTTCTTAAGTTTTCCAGCAACAGGTAATTTTCATGAAACTCTCTAAGTTGGCCCGCAGTTTTTTTTGTTTAGTCGTGATCTCAATCCTGCTCGCCGGTCTGGGTCTTAGTCTGGTCATCGGACAATCGCGCCGCCAGCCGCCTACGACCAATGAGAAAAAGAACAAACGACCACCAGAACCGGGCCAGCCAGGCGAGAAGCCGGATGAGCCGCCGCCTCCGGATTTGATCGGCAAACCTCAGGAGGCTGAGAAGATCACCGTCAGCACGCAAATTGTGAATGTGGATGCGGTCGTTTACCTGAAGAAGAATGGACAAATTGTTAACGGGTTGAAGAAAGAGAATTTCACGATCTTTGCTGACGGTGTTCCGCAAACCATTACTAACTTCTCAACTCCGGAAGCGCCGATCACCGTCGCGATGGTGGTGGAATATAGCAAATGGTCGGAGATGTTTGGGCGCTATGGCAGCGGCGGCTACGATCCGGGAACTTACGAAGTGATCCGACCGGTCGCGATGTTTTTGTCGCAGTTCGTCAAACCGCCTGATGACTATGTTTCGGTTGTTGCTTTCGACATTCGTCCGACCACCCTGACAGATTTTACAAACGACCCCACTCGCATCAGCCAGGTTATCAGTTTGCTGCTGCGGAATTATCCGGCGTTTCGAGAAACCAATCTTTTTGATGCGCTCAAATTTGTCCTGGTCGGCGGACGCGGCGACTCCGTGGTGTTGGAAAACTCGAAGGAAGAGAAATCTGATTACACCGGTTTGGTAAGTGTGCAGGGCAGACGCCGCGCAATCATACTTGTAGCCTCGGGCATCGATACGTTTAGCAAGATTAACTACGGCAACGCGCGCAAAGTCGCGCAGAATGCCGGCATCCCGATTTACATCATCGGCACCGGCGAACTCTTCTACAAAAGGTATGAAGGTCAACTCCCGGCTACCGATGGTTTAGACGGCATGCCCGGGCGAATGACTTTTCTTCAGGCGAAGAACACGTTGCAAACCTTCGCCAACGAAACCGGGGGCGCCTATTATCCGGTTACCTTCCCGGGAGAATTGCCGAAAGTTCTCGGCTCGATCAATGCGCTGCTGCGCAGTCAGTACAGCCTCGCCTTTAACCCCGGCGACGTGCGCGACGGCAAGCAACACAAGATTAAGGTCAGCGTTGACGTTAATGGCGATGGCGTCAACGACGATAAGGAATATGTAATACAGGCGCGGCAGGTTTATAACTCGCCGAAGCCTGACGGAAGTCTGAAGCAGTAAGCGGAAGGCGGGAGCCCAACCGTCAGGAAGGGGTCTTACCAAGCAGAAGCCCGACCGACCGTCAGGAAGGGCTCCTAACCAAGCAGAACCCCCACCCTGTCCTTGGGTTAGGTTGTGTTTCGTTACCTCCCTCCCTAACGGTCGGGCTTCTGCTTGATCGATGATACGCTTTGAGTGTGCTGAAGACAGATGTCGTGGTGATTGGCGGTGGGGCAGCGGGTCTGTTTTGTGGAATAACCGCAGCGAGACGCGGGCGTAAAGTCGTCGTGCTCGAGCATGCGGAACTCATTGGCAAAAAGATCGCTATCTCCGGCGGCGGTCGATGCAATTTCACTAATCTGAACACGAGCGCCGACAACTTCATTTCCGAGAACCCACACTTCTGTAAGTCGGCCCTGGCCCGTTACACGCCTGCTGATTTCGTCTCGCTCGTCGAGAAGTATGGCATTGCCTATCACGAGAAAAAGCTGGGCCAACTGTTTTGTGACGGCAGCTCACGAGAGATCATCGAAATGCTGCTAACCGAAGCGCGCGCTGCGGGTGTTGAGATACGTTGCAGCTCGACAGTGCGCGCCGTGAATAGGTCAGAACCGCCTGCGATAGCGGGCGGGCCGTCTGGAAATTTTGAGATCGAAACTAACCATGGCACTTTCATTTCAGAGTCGTTAGTCGTAGCCACCGGTGGCTTGTCTATCCCACCACTCGGGGCGACCGACCTCGGTTATCGTTTGGCGCGACAGTTTGGTCTCGCGATCGTAGAGCCTCGACCCGCACTCGTTCCCTTCACTCTTCCCGCTGCCGCGCAACGTAAGTTGGCAAGCCTCAGTGGAATCTCGATTGCTGCGAACGTCAGTTGTAATGGGACGCAGTTTCGCGAAAATATTCTAATCACTCATCGCGGCCTCAGTGGGCCGGCGATCCTGCAGATCTCTTCGTATTGGCTTCCCGGCGCCAGCATCACGATCAATCTGCTGCCGGACCACGACTCGCTCAAACTTTTGCGCGAGCAGGAACATAACGAGATGACGCTCGGAAACTTTCTTAGTCAGTTTCTGCCGCGACGCTTTGCCGCGGCCTGGTGTGCACTAAATTTTCCTTCGCAGCGACTCAAGCAATACACGCCGCGACAACTCGCGGAGATCGCCCAAAAACTTAATCACTGGGAAATTATTCCGGCGGGAACGGAGGGCTACAGGAAAGCGGAAGTTACCGCGGGAGGAGTGTCGACGGCAGAACTCTCTTCGCAAACGATGGAAGCCAAAAGCGTCCCGGGACTCTATTTCATCGGCGAGGTCGTCGATGTTACCGGCCAGCTAGGTGGCTATAATTTCCAGTGGGCTTGGGCGTCTGGTTATGCGGCCGGGCAGAGTGTGTAATCAGGAGGCAGACGGCAGGAGCGAACCGCAGGAGCAGACCGCAGGGGCAGGCGGCAGGAAAACGCAACGAAACTCCCAAATGAAGAAATGTGAAATGATATATGGAAAATTTTCCATTCGTCATTTCTCATTTTTCATTTGCCATTGAAGATCCAAGAAGAGCTGCTCTGCCGCCGAATCTGCTCCTGCCGTCTGCCCCTACGCCCCATGCAACCGCACGCGAAACTCATCGTTGATTGCGTTCAATTCAGTCCGCCGATTAGCAAATAGCCGACTCGCTCGCAACAACATCGGTAGCCCACCGTGCGGCAGTTTCAGTCCATAAGCAGGACTGGAAAATATCGCTGCCAACTGCGGATTCAAACGCTGCGGCACTCCGTAACGAATTGCTTTTTGTGCAACCGGAGCAAAGCCCGCCGTGCGTCGCGGGTTTATGAGTTCAATTGAATGGTCGAAGATATTCAGCCGCGTTGCCGGTTCGCGCAGAGCTAGATCGCGGTGAAGAAGTAGATTCGAAATCGCCTCGCTCACAGCTCCGCGATGATAGTTTGCTCGGGCCGCCACCGGGCTATCTTCAACTTCGCCTGCCGGAAAACTTTTGGGGCGCGCTTCCCACAAATCGCAGTAGCGAACCACAAAGCGCATCATCGCTTCGTAAAGCGTAAGCAGATTGCCCGCAATACTCACGCGTTCGATCGCTGGCGACTGCAGCGAATCGCCGGCAAACCTGGTAGCCGAAACTGCGGAGCGAGGCAGCAGATCCTCGACACGATCATCGCGACCGAAGAGCAACAGACCAGCAACCGTGGGAACCACTTCGCCGGCGTGCCCGGCTGCCAGCAGGAGATCGCGCTCGAGCACGTCCCCTGTCGGGTAGCCGTTCGTACCGGGGTTATCGAAGGCGTCCCCTTCAAACTCGCGGAGAAAACTCCACAGGTGTGCTTCGTCTATATCCGCGGGTGCAGCCCCGAGCACCGGCATATTTTCAAAAGCCCACGGCCGGGCTTCATTGATTAGCGCTGACACTTCGTCAGTCGTTGCCTCGCGTTTCTCGGCGCCGATTCTTATGTAAAACCGCCCATCGTGAGTGCGATAGGGCTTCCGCTTCCCTTCGATATCAAGCGCCACCACGCGACGGCCGTTATCAAAAGCGATTCGATCGATGAAAGGGACGAGGGACGGTTGCACCTCTTCGCGACATATCCGTGCCAACTCTTCCTGCACGCTTTCCGGGTCGTCGACGCCTTCGATGCGCAGTTGGTCGTTCACTCCGAAAACCATAACGCCGCCGCCGGTGTTGGCCAGTGCGACAATCTCCTGCGCAATCTTTTCCGGATTGGAGAGTTTTACTTTCAACTCCAGAAACGTGTCTTCGCCGCCACGAATCAATCGCAGCAATTCAGTTCTGGAAGTTTGCGGAGCGGGAGTGGAAAGGTAGTACTCCTGGAAGGAACGCTCGGTTGAGGGTTCGTGTCGCTGGTTACTGCGAAATCTTCTGCGAGCCATTTGTGTATTGACGGGGCCGCTTTTTTGTCGCCCGCCCGGATGTCTAAACAGACACCGCTGGAGTTGATTAGTTAACCTTCAAATGCCAACCGCCAAGACACCAGGAGTGCAGCAATAATTGGAAAACTAAATCCTGGCGTCCCTGGCGACTTGGCGGTTTCCTCAATCGTTCTCAGGATCGTTGACTGCTTCGAGTAGCTCCAATTCTCGTCGCCGCAGAGACTCGCCCTGCGAATTAATCATCAGCAGATAGAACCCGATCGAAAGAGCCACCAGAACCGCGAGTGTAACATACTCAATCAGCAAACTCTGCGCGACATAACCCGCCGCGGTCGCGGCCAACGGCGGCAGAGCCAGCACGACGATCAGCGGTATCAGCAGCAACCCCACAACTCCGGAAACATTGAGCCGCTTGCCGAATTTCATGCGCTTGGGGAATCGTATCGAAAACCAGTTTCCCATCACTGACATCAGCGTCGTGAAAATCAGGAAGCTGAGAACGGCAAAGACCAGGGCCTTAGCGCTGAGATCGCGAAAGACCAACTCGTTGACCGCCAGCAAACCGGCAGAGAAAACGAGCGCCAGAATTGATATCGCAAAGTTCTTGCCCATCAGAATAGTTTTGCGATCAACCGGCGAAAGTATAAGCGCGCGCATTCCGCCGCGTTCAAATGCAAACTGATTACAAAATAGTCCGGAAAGAATCAGGAAGACGTA